>NZ_JBQSVO010000053.1:0-24385 GCF_052376275.1 Pseudoalteromonas sp. AOP7-A1-14
GTACCACAAAGCAAACCCCGTTTTATCCCAGTAAACCAGCTTGAGTTTATCCTTCGCTTTGTTGCAAAATAAAAATAAAGCGCCAGTATAGGCATCACGTTCAAGCTCACCCTCAACGATTGCGACCAGACCATCAATGGATTTTCGAAAATCCACGGCATCGCGATAGAGGTAAATATGATCGGGTTCAACGAACATTTTCATTAGGCAAGCTCGCGTAACAGTTGACTCAGATAAGTGGCAGGCATTGTGGATGGCAAGCTGACTTTCACGTTACCGATAGCAAGAATGATCGGCTGTTGCTGTTCAGTGGGATCAACGTGTTTAGTGACTTTTGCGCGAACAAAACTACCAGATGCAGCAGTAAGCTTACTTCGTGCCGCATAAAAGCTTGTTTTTGATAAAACATGTTGCTGGCAAAACTCAGTAATAGTTAAATCGCTGGCTTGTTGTTCTTCGATAATGTTGCGCCACTGCTCAAGGCTACGCATTTTTCTCATGGCTATCTCCTAATTGAAATTCAGAAATAGTTTAATCGGTTTGACGAGTTACTGGCAGGTGCACTTTGCTAGACGCTTACAAGTAATTGGCTAACTTACATAAGTACACCAGCGATGGCACAACCACCACTTAAATCGCCCGGTTATGGGGCACAGTGGTGGCTTTATAATGAGCGTTTTCCGCAGTTACCTAATGACACCATTGCTGCACGGGGTAATCGTGGTCAATATTTGGTTATTATTCCGAGTAAACAATTGATCATAGTTAGGCGAGGTTACGATCTTGCTGGCCAACAAGGGTTTAGTGAACATGATTTTACCCGTGATGTACTTGCAGCATTAGATGATAAAGCTTGAGCTACAATTTAGTAGCTAAAAAATACTTAGCGCGGCACCAGGGCCGCGCAAAATATTATTTATGACGACCTTGCAGACACGCAACCACGTCTTTTAATTCTAAGCCTTGGCGCTGTAGTAACACGATTAGGTGATATAGCAAATCAGCAGATTCATTAGTCAACTCTTCGTTATCGTGTTTCATCGCAGCTAGGGCAACCTCAACACCTTCTTCACCGACTTTTTGACAGCTACGGCTTAAGTCTTTCGCAAACAAAGAAGCAGTGTAGCTTTGTTCTGGATCGTCGTTTTTACGTTCAATAATCACCTGTTCAAGTTGGGCTAAGAAGCTTAAGGCAGGTTTTGCAGCATCACCAAAGCAACTTTGTGTGCCCAAGTGACACGTTGGCCCAAGTGGATTGGCAAGCACTAAAATTGAGTCATAGTCACAATCTGTATGTACTGACACCACTTCTAAGTAATTCTCAGAGGTTTCACCTTTGGTCCATAAACGATTTTTTGAACGGGAGTAAAAGGTCACTTTTTGCTTTTCGAAGGTGACTTCAAGTGATTCTTGGTTCATAAAACCTTGCATTAAAATAACGCCGGTTCGGGCATCTTGCACGATAGCTGGGATCAATTCGCTTTTTGCAAAATCAACTTGGGTCAGGTTTTGTTTGGTTAGTTGCATAGTCGCGCCGCCACTTGGTTATCGGTTAAATATTGTTTTAATTCGCCAATGTTGATCACATTTTTATGAAATACGCTGGCTGCGAGTGCACCATCAACGTGGCTTTGTTTAAAAACATCGACAAAATCTTGCATGGTGCCAGCACCACCTGAGGCAATAAGGGGAATATCACACAAAGCACGCATTTTAGATAGCTGTTGGTTATCGTAACCATTACGCACACCATCTTGGTTCATGCAGTTGAGTACGATTTCTCCTGCACCTAAGTCTTGCACTCGCTTTACCCACTCTTCGGTTTTATAACGGGTGCGGCTTGATGCATTCGGATCGCCAGTAAGCTGATAAACTAGGTATTCACCAGTTGTTTCATCATAAAAGCTATCAATACCGACCACTACACATTGCTTACCAAACTCATCATGTAGCTCTTTAATAAGCTCAGGACGCGCAATCGCAGGGCTGTTAATACTGATTTTATCCGCACCACGCTCAAGTACGCGCGCTGCATCAGCAACTGATTTAATTCCACCGGCAACACAAAATGGAATATCAATATGACGGGCAATGCTCTCAACCCAATTTACATCGAGTAGGCGTTTTTCAACGCTTGCGCTAATTTCATAAAAAACCAATTCGTCTGCGCCAGCTTCACTGTAAGCTTGCGCAAGCGTTAAAATATCACCAACGATTTCGTGACCTTTAAATTTTACGCCTTTCACTACTTGGCCGTCTTTGACATCTAAGCATGGGATTATACGTTTTGATAACATGCTAACGCCTCCTCAACATTAAATGCGCCATCAAGCAGTGACTTACCTAAAATAACGCCGCCAACGCCCAGCTCTTTAAGCTTTTTAATGTCATCAAGTGAGCTTACGCCACCAGATGCTTGCACTTTAATGTCGCCATTATGATTCGCTAAATCTTGGTACAGAGCGAAAGAGGGGCCGGTCATGGTGCCATCTTTACTGATGTCCGTACATAGAAAATCAATCACGCCCAATGCCACATAAAAATCGACTAATTCAAATAAGCCAAACTCAGACTCACTTAACCAACCGTGGGTAGCAGGGGCCCAGCCGCTTGTGGTTTTATTAACATCTAGGGCGATTACAAAGTGCTTGGCACCGAATTTTTCAATCCAGCTTTTTACTTCATCGCGTTTTTCAACCGCCATAGAGCCAATTACTACTTGGTTAGCACCGGCTTTAAGCCAGTCGCTTACGTCTTGCTCAGTACGAATACCGCCACCGACTTGATAGGGTACATTAAGTGCTTTGGTGGCCGCTTGAATGTGTTGCCATTGCTTTTTGCTTGGATCGCGGGCACCTTCTAAATCAACCAAGTGCAATTTACCTGCGCCGCTTTGTGCATACTCTTGTAATCGTGCACCAAGTTCAAAGGGATAAAACTGCGCTGTGTCGTACTTACCTTGGTATAAACGTACGATTTGATTTTGTAATACATCTAATGCTGGAATAATCACGTTGAATTCTCTTTATTAATAGTTGATTAAACTTGCCAGTCTAAAAAGTTTTGTAATAACCGTGTGCCGACTTTAGCACTACGCTCCGGGTGAAATTGCATACCTGCGTAGTTGTCGTTGGCAACAATTGCTGAAAAGGTTTGCCCGTATTCGCCACTCACAAGGGTGGCATCATTTACGGTATGAGCAAAGCTATGCACAAAATACACTTGGTCATTGACATCAAGGCCTTTAGTGAGCGCATGCGCACGGTTAACGTTCAGGTTATTCCAGCCCATGTGCGGCGAGGTTAAATTGCCAACATCCAGCGCTTTAACTTGTCCTGGGATTTTACCTAGGCATTGTATATTCCCTTGCGCGTTTCCTTCTTCGGTACTTTCGCACAAAAGCTGCATACCTAAGCAAATTCCCATAAGCGGGCGCTGGTACTCATTAATGGCCTCCTGCCAGCCACCTTCAACTAAGCGCTTCATGGCAACTGATGCGTGCCCAACGCCAGGTAAAATTGCGCGTTCAAAGTTTTTAAGTTGCTCTGGTGAGGTAATAACCTCAGGTGTTTCGCCCAGACGTTCAAACGCAAAACGAACTGAATTTATATTAGCGCACCCAGTATTAATTATAGCAATCATAAGCATCCCTTAGAACTAGCCGTTTGTTGGCTTGCATCCGCTGCGACGGCCATACGTAAAGCGCGAGAAAAGGCTTTAAATAAACCCTCTACTTGGTGATGGCAATTACCATCACTTACCGATAATATGAGGCTGATTGCAGCGTTGTCACTCAAGCTTTTGAAAAAGTGTTCAACCATTTGTACGTCTAGGTCACCGGCTTTTTCACGGCTAAAGTTAGCATTAAGAACGAAAGAGGCCCGCCCTGATAAGTCAATTTGCGCTTCGGCTTTACATTCATCCATCGGCAGGGCAAATCCGTAGCGAGCTATTTGCGATTTAGTCCCAAGCGCTTCTTTTAGAGCTAGGCCAAGTGCGATGCCAATATCTTCTACTAAATGGTGCTCATCGATATGTAAATCGCCACAGGCTTGAATATCAAGACCTATATTGGCATGGGTGCGTATTTGATCAAGCATATGATCAAAAAAGCCAAGGCCGGTGCTTATCTCACCGTTTTTGGTTTGATCTAAATTAACTTTTACATCAATTTGGGTTTCTTTGGTATTTCGGGTAATACGGCCTTTACGGTCGGCAGTGGTAAGCTTGGTGACAATTGCGTTCCAATCACCTTCATACAAGATCCCTTCGCAACATAAATTTTGTGCAAGGCCAATATCAGTGTGGCGGTCGCCAATTACAAACGAGCGGCCTAAGTCCACGTTACCAGAGCGCATAAGCTCAGTGAGTAAGCCTGTTTTAGGTTTACGGCAATCACAGTTCTGTTCATCAAAGTGCGGGCAAATTAATACGTCATCAAACTTAATGCCTTGGCTTGATAAAATATTCATCATTTTATCTTGGGCAATATCAAAGTCGGCTGTTGGAAAACTGTCAGTACCTAGTCCATCTTGATTGGACACCATGACTAAACGATAGCCAGCACCTTGTAATTGTAATAGTGCAGGGATCACGTTTGGTAAAAACTCTAATTTTTCTAGACTGTCGACTTGTTTGTCTGTAACGGGTTCAGCGATGATGGTGCCGTCACGGTCGATAAATAAATATGGGTTGCTCATGATATTTCCTGCTGTTTATGCGTGGTTGATTGGTCTAAGTCATCCAACCATATTTTTACTTGTTCTAATTCTTGTTCGCTACCAATTGAAATTCGCAGCCAATCGTTTTCACCGTATAGGGTAAATGCACGCATTACTAGGCCTTGCTTAAGGGCAATATTAAAACTGTTTTTGTTAGTTAGTTTTAGCGTTACAAAGTTACCTTCACCGCTCAATACCTTTAATACCGCAGATGACGATTCCAGCCATTGCTTTAGCTTTTCTTTTAAGGCATTTAAAATGGCCACTTGGCGGCGCATTGAGGTGATAGCATCAGGGCTTAGAGCGCTCGCTGCAATACTTGCAACTACGGTAGATACCGGATACGGCGCAATCACTTTTCGGATTGGTGCAAGTACCGACGACTGTGCAAGCGTAAAGCCTGTACGCAGGCCAGCTAACGCAAAGGCTTTAGATAGTGTGCGTAGTACTACAATATTGGCAAATTCATTTATGAGTGCACTTGCGCTTTGCTCTGGGCAAAATTCAATATAAGCTTCATCAACAATAACCAATGCTTTACCGGCAAGGGCTGTGGCGATTGCTTTGATTTTATCAAGTGGTGTTAAGCTGCCAGTTGGGTTATTTGGGTTGCAAATAAACACGAGCTTGCTGTGACCCACTGCTGTAATAATTTCATCAACCGAGCCATCAATTAACAGTGCTTGGCTTAAATCATTAATTGCCACGTTGTGGGTATCCGCTGTGACTTTATACATACCGTAGGTCGGTAAAAATAATGCAATGCTGTCTGAAGTAGGCTGACAATAAGTGCGTACTAGTAGCTCAATTCCTTCATCAGCGCCGCGAGTCATTAATATTTGATCTGCGGTTAAGCCAGCATAGTCAGCATAACGGTTGATCACGCTAAAAGGCTGCGGATCAGGGTAGCGATTTAAATCAGCAACACTGATATCGAGGCTTTTAACGTACGGGCTTTCGTTGGCGTTTAACCACGTTGTGCCGGTGAGTTTTTCGCTTTTGGCAGAGCTATACGCTGCTAGTGCATTGATATTAGCAGGTAATAATGGGTTATTGCTCATTGTTCATTGCCTCTAAACGTATTTTTACGGCATTTGCGTGGGCATCAAGTCCTTCCGCTTCCGCAAGTGGTAATATTGCTTTTGATAAGTTCTTCAAACCATTCTGAGTAATGGTTTGCACTGTATAAGTACGGAAAAAATCAAGTAAGTTTAAGCTTGAGTAAGTTGCGCTGTAACCATAAGTAGGTAAAACATGGTTGGTACCCGAAGCATAATCACCAGCAGATTCAGGTGTGTAATCGCCTACAAATACCGAGCCGGCATTTTTTACTTTGCCTAAATAAGGGTTGGCATCTGCAAGTTGCAGTATTAAGTGTTCAGGACCGTATTGCGCCGAGACGTCAAATGCTTGATCAATTGAGTTAACCAAAATTAATGATGAATTAGCCAGTGCTTTTGCAGCAATATCTTGGCGATTTAGTTTAGCAAGTTGGCGCTCAATAGCTTGTTCAGTACGCGTAATGATAAGTTCACTATTACTTAGTAATATCACTTGCGAATCGCCGCCATGCTCAGCTTGTGATAGTAAATCAGCTGCAATAAACTCTGGTTTTGCACGTTCATCGGCTATTACTAATACCTCTGATGGGCCTGCAGGCATATCAATGGCCATACCAGGAACTGTTTGTGCAACGAGTTGCTTAGCCATAGTGACAAAGCTATTACCAGGACCAAAGATTTTATTAACCTTGGGTATTAAATCTGTACCATAAGCCATTGCGGCGATGGCACCTGCGCCGCCACTTTCTACAATTGTTTTGATACCGCATAGTTTAGCCGCATATAAAATTGCTGGATCAATAGGTAAATCGCCTTGTACAGGCGTTGCTAGAACGACTGTGCTTGCACCACTTAGCTGTGCAAGGACTCCTTGCATAATGACTGATGAGGGCAACGGAGCACTACCACCGGGTACATAAATACCAACCGCTTCAATAGCTTGATACTTAAGCTCGCAGAGCACACCTGGCTGAGTTGATAGCTTAATGTCTTTAGGTAACTGTGCTTGGTGAAAGCGTTTTACATTAGCGTAGGCTGTATCGATAGCATACTTAAGTTCGTTACTGAGTTGTTGCTCAGCATTATTAATCTCATTAGTTGGCACTAATAAACGTGGGTTTTCGCGGTTATCATATTGCTTAGCCATATCGAGTAAGGCGCTATCGCCTTGCTCTTTTACATTTGCCATAATCATTTGGCAAATCTCTTTTACTTCTTGACTGGCACTGACAGCAGGGCGCATTAGCGCCGCTGCTTGTGCGTCTGTGGAAGCCTCATTCCAGCGCAACATCAAATTACTCCATCATTTTTTCAATTGGCATCACCAGGATAGAGTTTGCGCCTAACGCTTTTAATTGCTCCATCGTTTCCCAAAATAAAGTTTCACTGCTGACCATGTGAAGGGCTACATATTCATCAGAGCCTGCAAGATCTAATACAGTAGGTTGGCCTGAACCGGGTAAAATATCGCAAATTTCATCAAGCTTATCTTTTGGCGCGTGAAGCATAATATACTTGCTTTCTTTGGCTTGCTTAACACCACGTAAGCGCGGCATAAGCTTGTTTATAAGGGCTAATTTATCAGTATCTTGCAAGTCTTTATTTTGAATTAGACAAGCGTTTGACTCTAAAATAGTATCACCTTGCATAAGGCCGTTAGCTTCAAGAGTGGCACCAGTTGAAACTAAATCACAAATGGCATCAGCAAGTCCTGCGCGCGGAGCAACTTCTACAGAGCCTGTAAGCATTACAGTGCTTGCATTTATGCCTTCGCGTTTTAGGTATTGACTTAAAATTTCAGGGTAGGTGGTGGCAATACGTTTACCTTCAAACCAGCTTTTTTCTTGTTTGCCAAGCTCTGATGGCCATGCAAGTGCTAAACGACAAAAGCCAAAATCAAGTTTGGATAGCTTAGTAACTTCGCTTGGTACGCCTTGGCGCTCACGTTCTGCTTGTACTTCGACAAGTACATTTTCGCCAACGATACCTAAGTCACACACACCGTCCATTACAAGACCTGGAATATCGTCATCGCGCACACGCAAAACATCAATGGGCATATTGGTCGAGTGGGCGATTAAGCGCTGCTCGCGTAAGTTAAGTTTCACACCTAATTGTTTTAATAAATCTTGGCAATCTTTAGAAAGGCGGCCACCTTTTTGGATGGCGATACGTAGACGGTTGCTATTACTCATTTTATTCATTTTCCTTTAATTTAAAAACTAAAAACCCCGAGGGAACCTCAGGGCGAAAATGAATCATTATGAATTGATTCGCCAGAGGTTCCTTTTAGGAATAACCTCTCAGCGAAAGACCTGACAGGTTATTCCGGTGAATGGTGATGATGTACTGTTGTCAGGTTTAAGCGCATTTTAGATCCTATTTTGCTCACCGCTATTTAGTTAGCGTTAAGCGTTAATGTGTTTCAATAAATTTCGTACTTATAAAAACATAAACAACCTTGCTTAGGCAAGTTTTTTTTCGCTTAATTAAAGTATATATTATAACTGTCGATAATATTTAGAGTAAATTGCTAATTTTAACTGTTTTAATGTCTATTCTGTAGCCTAACCAATTATAACCGGTAAATTTAGCTAGCTTTTATATTTTTATAAGGAGGTTTTTATGGATATGATGATCCCTTATTTTAGGCGGATAACACATTTTACCATTGAGCCTAAACGTGTGTTCCATAGTGCTGGTATGCAAAGTGGCTCGGCAGCTAAAAAAGTAGAGCAAGAAAACAAAAAAAAGCGTGAGTTACAAAAAAGCAAAAGCTTACGAACCAAGAAGAACAAACTAAAAAAACAACTGATCCAGATGGTGAAAGCCTACACTTAGATACATGGGCATAATATTTCTTAGTAAAATAAAAAATATAAAAAAAAAGACCCTAAAAGGGCCTTCTTATCAAAGTTTTTAGTTTATTTTTGGTTTTTACCTTTAACAATGTAAAAGCTAAATATAGCAAGTACGCATACTTGGGCTATCGCACCTTGCCAAGTCGATTTTATACCAAGCCATGTAATATCAAAACTAACAGGTAATGATGTAATACTGATTATATCGGCTTCTTGCAGTGCTATAACAGCTTTGCCCATAAGCACAAATGCAAGTGCAAACAATAAGTAAGTGGTAATTGCAAAAAACTTCGTAACAGGTAATTTAATAGAATATTTAATTAACCCCCACGTGATAATAGCCAATATTGCTATGCCTATAGTAAAGCCTGATGCAATAGATGAGTACTGGCTAGGCGAGCTTTGTGTTAATAGTGATTGATAAAACAATACTGTTTCAAACACTTCACGGTATACGGCAATAAACGAAAGCCCTGCTAATCCCCATAAAGTGCCTGATTCGAGGCGCTTGTTTACATTGTCTTGTATGTATTTTTGCCATTGCTTTGCACTTGTTTTATTGTGCATCCATACACCAACATAAAGTAAAGTGACTGCTGCGAATAATGCTCCAGCGCCTTCCATTACTTCGCGACTGGCGCCGCTTATTTCAATTAATGTTTGTGCTGCAGCCCATGTTAAACCACCGGCAATGAGTGCTGTTATCCAACCTACATGTATATATTTAAGCGCATCCTTGCGTTTAGTTTTAATAAGCACAGTCATAAGCGCAATAATAACTAATAATGCTTCTAACCCTTCACGTAACAATATAACTAAACTGGCTGAAAGCAGCGCACCGTCAGTTAGCTTGGTCTTGCTTAACATGCCATCAGCTATTGCGAGTTGGGAAAGAGCGGCATTTATTTTCTCGGCAACAATGGCGGTATCTTTTTCGTTTTTTAATGTTTGTCGTAGATCCATCAGTTGTACTTCGATATTTTTACGCAGTGCTTCGTCGTAAGCATTTAAGTTGTTCTCAATAAGCTCAAAACCATCTAGGTAGGCGCTAATAGCTAAATCACTCGCTTGTGAGTAATTCCCTTTCGCATGGGCTGCTTGGGCAGCAAGCAACTGTGTGCGAGTGACGGTAATAGAATCTTTTCTGCCGGTGAATAATTGCTCTGGATTACCACGTAGCCACTGTACATAATGTGCTTGAGTGGCATTTTTACCGGCTGATAGTTGCGCAGGGTTAAGGTTTATAATTTGTGAAGCTGTAATATCCTGCTTCGCACCTTGTGGTTTTTGAATATCTTTGAATGCCAAACTACCTACATAAAAAGCCAAAGACCAACGTTGCTGTTCGCTAAGCTGTGTAAAAGCAACCATGGGGGTATCGTTGATACCGCTTGATACTGCATCAAATAACCCCATCAATGACCGATTAGTTGCTCTGTCTGCATCAGTAAAATCAGTAGGTTTAGGGGTTAAATTTTTAGCAAGTGGTCCGTTTCCTTGCCCGCTTAGGCCATGGCACGTAGAGCAGTTTTGAGAAAAAAGAGCTTTTGTTTGCTTAACAGGTAGTAACGATGCTGGCAAAGATAGTTGCGGCATAAAGATAAGTAATGATTCACGCAGTGCAGAGCTTGCAATACGCACATCTTCAACACTTGCTTTATTAGCAATGGCTGTATATAAGGCTTTTGCTTGTACTTTTACTGTATCGAATTCATTTGTTTGGCTTGAGAGTTGATCCGCTTGTTCAATAATGACATGTGAAAACTCAGTCATTTCTTGATATTCGTCTGAATCAAGTATTTCACCATTGCCTACAGCAGCAACGTAATCAACACCGATGTACTCAGCCAGTTGTGCAATTTGCTTTATTTTTGTTTGTTGAATAGGGGAGGCAGAAATGCTAAAGCTTGCAATCAACATAATAAAAAACACAAAGATGAAATTAAACTGACGCTTGCTTACAGATACAAAGTTAAAAAATACATGAGAATTATTAATGGACATTGAAAAGCCCTGCAAAGGAAAAGTAAAAAATTATAATTGTTTTCATTTGCATTTCAAGCATATTAAAGCAAAGCGAAGGAATTGGTGAAAAACATAACAATGAGTAAAATATTTAAAATGTTTTTGCAGCATTTAAGTAACAACTAATGAAGTTAAAGCCTGGCTTCATTAGTTATTACTTAAACTCTAATTATTGAGTCTGCTCTACTGACTTGATACTGCTTTGAATGAGCGGTGAAATAGTTAAGCCCTGCACAATAATGGAAAATATAACCACCACATAAGTAATAATAACGAGTAGGTTATGTAAATCTGAGCCACCAATCATAACTTCACCGTGTGGGATTGCTGCAGCCATGGCTAATGCAAGACCACCGCGTAAGCCACCCCAGGTTAAAATTTTAACACTGTGCTTGTCGTAAGTTTTAAATTTTTTAAAAAATATAAAAGGTGTCCCTATGCTAATGAATCGTGCCAATAACACCACTGGTATCATCAACAGACCTAAGCCAATTTCACTAAGCGTGACTGGCATTGTGACGATAAGCATACCAATTATTAAAAATAGTAGGGCATTTAAAAAGCTGTCAGTTGCATGCCAAAAGTCTTTAACATAACGGGTGTCATCAGGCCCTGTACGTTCGGTGGCCTTGGTGCGGGTAATATTACCTAGTAATATACCACTAGTAACCATCGCAAGCGCCCCTGAAATATCCCACATATTGGCAGCGGCAAACCCTGCCGTTGGAATCGTTAAAGTGAGCAACAGGCGAATATTTTTATCTCGGCAATTAATAACCAAATAATGGCCAATCATTGCAATCACTAAACCAAATGCGATGCCGCCTACAGCATCAACAAGAAATAATTCAGCCACATCTTTGACGTTCGCTTGCGTGCCATAAAATGCCACCGAAAATATAGTGGTGAATATCACTAAGCCTATTCCGTCGTTAAATAATGACTCTCCCTCTACTTGTACTGAGATTCCTTCAGGAGCGTTCATTTGTTTTATTATAGCAAGCACTGCTATAGGATCTGTTGGGCTTATTAGCGCTCCAAACAGCAAGCAATATATAAACGGCACCGGCCAGCCTAAAAGTGCGAATAAATAAAAACTCAAATAACCAACGATAAAAGTAGATGCGAGGGTCGAAAATAAAACCATCGCGGTGATTTCAAAGCGTTGTTTTCGAAGTGCAGCTAAGTTAATTTCAAGGGCGCCTGCAAACAGTAAAAAGCCAAGCATACCTTTGAGAAGTAACTGATTAAAGTTGATACCCGATACAATATTGGTCATATCAAGTGCTGTCTTATCTCCGAGCAGTTTTACACTAAGAATTAATACTAACGAAATAACCACCGAGCCTGTTGTTATCGCAATGGTTGTTTGCATTTTTAGGATAAATTGATTCGCAAAAGCTATAAAAATAGCTAAAGCTGATAAAAAACAAATGAGATACCAAGCATTCATTGTTTGACCTTAATTTGTATCGGGTGCGTAAGAAGAGGTAAGTTTACGGCTGCGTATGTTACTCCTGTAAATTTTACTTGTCACAGGCTATCTGCATATTTTATTAGATTATAAATCGACAGCATTTTATCTTTACTTGCTCTGAACTCATCGGTTACGTAAAATCCCGCTATAATTTTTTAGTAGTGACAGTGTTTATCAAACAACTTTTTAGTGACGCAGGGCCGCTTGCGCTTTCGTTAGATGGCTATACGCCAAGACAACCCCAAATTGATATGGCGGTTGCAGTTAATGATGCGCTTAAAAATAGCCAGCAGTTGGTGGTTGAAGCTGGAACTGGCACCGGTAAAACCTATGCTTATTTGGCTCCTGCGCTAAAATCAAAGGGTAAAACGGTTATTTCTACCGGCTCAAAGGCACTACAAGAACAATTATTCCACCGCGACTTACCCCAACTAGTTAATGCACTAAAAGCCACCAAGAAAGTGGCTTTATTAAAAGGGCGTAGCAATTACTTATGTACTTATCGATTAAGCCAACATGTTGCACATGTGCCCACTGATGACTCAGACGTAATGCATCAACTTGCCATGGTTGCCAAGTTTGCCAGCGAAACCCGCTCTGGTGATTTATCCGACTGTATTGGTATTGAAGAAGACGCCAAAGTATTGCCTTATGTCAGCTCAACCACAGATAATTGTTTAGGGAAAGAATGCCCTGATTTTCAAGATTGTTATATTCGTAAAGCGCGTTTAAATGCCGCAGAAGCAGATATAGTGGTGATCAATCATCATTTATTCTTTGCAGATATGGCGGTTAAAGAATCTGGTTTTGCTGAACTGATGCCCACTAGTGATGCGTATATTTTTGATGAAGCTCATCAACTCAGTGAAATTGCGAGCGACTATTTTGGTGAGAGTATAAGTACCAAAAAGCTGGTGGATTTAATTAATGATTTACGCGCAATATATCGCGCTGATATTCCCGATATGCTCCAACTAGGTAAAACACTTAATAAGTTGGAAACCAGTGTCGCTGATTTACGCTTACAATTTGGCGTTGATGGCAGTCGTGGTGATTGGCGAGAAAAGCTTGCCGATAAAGCAATATGCGCGGCGCTTCACCGGGTGATTAGTGATTTGGACTTTTTATATCAAGTACTAAAGCTCTGCTTAGACCGTACAGATAAAATTGAGCACCCTTTTGAGCGCACGCTTGCCTTTAAAGGGCAATTAGAACGTGTATTTGATACCGCACAAACGGGATTTAGTTATTGGTACGAGACGACCAGGCGATACTTAACAGTGAATATTACGCCACTAAATGTATCAGCAAAATTTGCGCAAATGATGAAAGACAGTGGTGCAGGTTTTGTTTTTACATCTGCCACCTTGTCTGTTGATAACGATCTTGCTCACTTCAATGCAAGCCTTGGTTTAACACCGAGTAAAAGTATGATTGTTGACAGTCCATTTGACTATGAAAAACAAGCATTATTGTGTTTACCCCGTTACTTACCTGAGTCACATGGTGCAACTATGCCTCATGCTATTATTAAGCTGACGCTTGATTTAATAAAAGCGGCTAAAGGGCGCTGTTTTGTGCTATTTACAAGCTACCGGATGATGCATTTAGTGGCTGAGGGGTTAACCACTCAGATAGACTACCCAGTCTATATGCAAGGACAAATGTCTAAGCGTATTATACTTGAAAAATTTACCCGCCATGGCAATGCCGTATTATTGGGAACGGCCTCTTTTTGGGAGGGTGTAGATGTTAGAGGCAGCACGCTCAGCTGTGTTATTATTGATAAACTGCCTTTCGCCGCGCCGGATGACCCATTATTACAGGCAAAAATGCAAGATTGCCAGCGACAAGGTAAAGACCCATTTGCACATATTCAGTTGCCGCAAGCAGTTATAGCGCTTAAACAAGGAGTGGGGCGACTTATTCGAGATAGCAAAGACAAAGGTGTATTGGTGATTTGTGACAATCGTTTAGTCACACGCCAATACGGCCAAGTATTTTTAAAGAGTTTACCTCCTATGCAGCGAACCAGAAATTTAGCATTGGCAACTCAATTTTTAGAACAGATCAATTAGGTAATTAAGTAATGATAAAAAATAATATATTGGCGATCGATGCTTCAACTGAAGCTTTGTCTTTAGCGCTTCATTATCAGGGCCAATCATTTTTTCATTTTGAAGAATGCCCACAACAACACAGCCAAAAGATTTTACCTTTAATTGATGAATTGCTAAGTAAAGCGCAGTGTAAACTTGTTGATTTAGACGTTATCGGCTTTGGTCAAGGGCCGGGCAGCTTCACGGGTGTGCGAATAAGTGTTGCTATAGCACAAGGCCTAGCATACGCGACTAAACTTCCGTTGGTCGGTGTTTCTACTTTACAAATGTTAGCAACTCAAGCCAATCAGCAAACCGGTGCCAATGACGTTTTGTCGGCGATAGATGCAAGAATGGGAGAAATATACTTTGCTCATTATGAAAAAAACGAGCAGGGGATCATGGCGTTAGTCTCAGCTGAGCAAGTCATAAAGCCTGAATTACTTACCTTACCAAGTATAACTGCCACGGCGGTTGGTACGGGTTGGCAAACGTACCCTGACAGTGTAGCTAATATTAAAAGTATCACTTGTGAGCAAAGTATTACCCTCCCTGACGCGCGATACATGCTTGGCATAGTACAACATGCATTTACTTGCGGTGATACGGTTGATGCAGCAAATGCACAGCCTAAATACGTACGCGACACGGTAACTTGGAAAAAACTACCTGGTAAAGAGTAGCTATTTTTTATTGTAAAAAGTGGTTTGCATGCTCATAGTTTTTGTTTCATAATTAACCTAATTGCATTAATAGGATAGTCTGTGACTTTACCAATAGGTTCAGGTTTTTATTCTGCGGGTATACCCACAAATCGTGTCGCTAAACACAACCTTAGCGATGCGTTAACTAATGCGCCTGAAAAAGTTACACCTAATTCTGCTTCTAAAGAATATGTTAAATCGTCTCAATCAGGTGTTGAGCTTGCTAAACAGTTGAGCTTGCACTCCTCCAAAACCTATCAAAATACTATTTACGATCAGCCCTCAGCACGCATCAGTAAAGCAATTTCGACTTATACAGAGTTTGCCAATCTTGAGCGAAGAGCCGATGTACAGTCGCTTATTGGTGTTGATATTTACGCATAAAATCAGCATTTAAATACTTTTGTCTAATATGTCCAACTTTTAGTTGTATAGTTCCCTCAATTAGGTATTGTAAATAAAAAAATAATAAATAAGACTGTGAAAATTCCTCAACTATTTGATTTATTCAATAAAGGCGCGGTTAGGCTGTCGTCAAATACACTGATTTTATCCTTACGTGAAGGGTATATTGCTTTAATCCCTTTTTTTATTGTCGCTTCGGTCATTACGCTGTTGAATCAATGGTTTAATATTGCGGATAAAGGTGGCAACCATAACTTTTTGAATAGTTTTAACTTATTAGTGTGGGCGCTTTTTCCGCTGATCACGCTCATTTCGTTTAGCTACTATTTATCCAAAAACCTTAAGCTGCATACTATTGCAGGCCCAGTTTTAGTGATCACCTGTTTTTGCGCCACTACAGGTTATGTTTATTCAGATCAAACAGGGATTCATATAGATAATAAGGCGGGGGTACTATATAGCATTTTAATGCCTATTTTCTGCTGTTATTTATTGCATATATTTAGTGAGATCAAAGCTCTTAAGTTAGTCGCTATTAGCTCTATTAGTTTGTTTTTACGAAAGCATTTAAATTTAATTTTTCCGTATCTTATTGTCAGTTCAATTACATTATTAGTTATTCCCTATATTAGTGAGTTTGGCCGTTATTTAGCGCATACGTTTGCTGCTTTATTTACTGAACAGGCGAGCACGTTTGATAAGCTGAGTTTGCAGATGATCAGTGCTCACATACTCTGGTTTTTTGGCGTCCATGGCGATAATACTTACCATATACTTGCGCCCGCTAGTTTTACTGAATATGAAGTCTTAGCTGGGCTGTCAAGTTATCACTTTTTTAGTGTGTTTGTGTTATTAGGTGGCACAGGTTGTTTATGGGGACTTATTATCGCGTGCTGTTTTTTAAAAGAGGCTGAGCACGAGCGTAGCATTGCTAAAATTTCAGCACCGCTGGCTGTTTTTAACATCAGTGAAGTGATGATCTATGCCTTACCCATTGTATTTAATCCTTATTTCTTAATACCATTTTTACTTTCACCGATCTTAAATGGGTTTATTTCGTACCAATTAATTGAACATGGCTATATTGTCATTTCCAACAGTGGTGAGATCCCATGGTTCACGCCGGTTATTTTAAGCGGTTGGATGATCACTCATAGTATCAGTGGTGTATTGTTACAAATTGCTCTAATTGCACTCAACGTTTTGGTATATTACCCTTTCGTATTAGCAAATAAACGACACAATATTACTGGTAAAGCGCTTGATATGTTGATAAAAAGATACGGCGCAGGACGTAGAATCGAAGAGCATGCAGAGCACGCTTTTGCAATTTCACATTCAACGCAACATATTAAACAAAATAGCCTTAAAGATGTGACTGATGCATTAAATAAAGGAGCTTTAGCGCTTTATTATCAACCTAAAATAGACCCGCATACACAACAAGTGATCGGCTTTGAGGCTCTACTAAGGCTCATTCATAAAAATGGTAAGGTAGATGGCCCTTGGTTTTTAGCAATCCTTGAACAGCATAACCTAATGCACATTATAGACACCTTTGTGATTGATCAGTTAGAGGTTGATTTGGCGCATTTTGCGAAGCTCGATTTACACCCAAACATCAGTTTTAATATTTCACCACAAAACTTATTAGCTGGTGGTTACAAGCGTATTATTAACGCGTTTTCGCGCTTTCCTGATCAAGTAGAAGTTGAAATACTTGAATCAAGCTATATTGAGGATTTTGATGCCACTATTGCCATGGTTGATAAGCTCAATAGCCATAAAATTAATTGTGCAATGGATGATTTTGGCACAGGCTACTCGTGTTTATCAGTACTGTCTAAATTAAATATCAATACAATTAAGCTTGATCGCAGTTTGCTACCAGAAGTGGGTAATAGCAAAGCGGCATTACTGTATCAACAACTAGCGAGTATCTGTGCGCAATTAGGCTTTGAAATAGTAGCTGAAGGGGTTGAAAGTGAGTTACACGAAGAGGTTGTAAAAAAAGCCCAGATACACTCTGCACAGGGCTTTTTATATAATAAAGCATTACCGTTTGAGACTGCTTTGTCTCAATTGACCAGTAAAACTTAACGCTTTTGAATATAATCGATTAGTTTATTGGCAATATCAGTATTATTCTGTGAGCCAACAAACTCACTGCTTTTAGCACCATACGCAAAAACCTGTACATCAATTGCGGTATGACCACCGGTTGTCCAACCGGTAAAGCTTGCACGGCTAATAATATCCTTGATGGCAATCTCAAGGGCATCTTCACCCATCTTTTTGGCTTGCTCAAGTTTAATTTTGTTTTCAGCACTGTAATCAATACTGGTGTATTCATTCCACACTGCAGCCATATCATCTGATGCTAATAATAACGTTGTTAGTTTACCGGCCGTTGCTTTAACACCCTTAATTACATCTGTTTGCCACTTATATTGGCCATTAGCACCCAGTGTTAAGCCTCCAGTAGAGTGATCGGCTGTAACCACTAGTAATGTATTAGGGTTATTATCAACATACGCTTTTACCAGCTCAATAGATTTGGCAAAGTCATCCATTTCAGCCATTGCACAAGCAATATCGTTGGCATGGCCGCACCAGTCGATTTGGCTGCCTTCGATCATCGCAAAAAAGCCAGTTTGCTTATTTTTATCCAACAGTGATAATGCTTTGTCAGTCATGTCAGCGAGGCGGGTAGGGTTTTCATCAAGTGCATAAGGTAAGCCTACCGGAGCATACAAACCAATGGCAGGGATTTGTGTTATATCTTTGAGGGCCTTTATATTGTCACTGTACTGATAGCCTGCTTGTTTAAACTCAGCAACTAAATTGCGATCATCGCGAATGTAGTACTTTGTACCGCCACCAAGCATTAAGTCGACAGGTAATTTTCCTGCAATTTTATTATCAATGTAATCATCGGCAATTTCGTCATAATTACGGCGGGACTCATTGTGTGAAGCGAAGCTGGCCGGTGTAGCATGGTTAATTTGTGAGGTCGCAACCAATGCGGTGATCATGCCTTTTTCTTTTGCTATTTCTAACATCGTTTTTAAAGGTTTTTTATCTGTATCGACCGCAATGGCACCATTATAACTCTTATGCCCTGAACTAAGCGCTGTGGCGCCTGCTGCGCTGTCCGTAACGTAAGTATGATCGTCTGGGTAAGTGTGTGCCATGCCCGTTAGCATGGTATCAAATACTGTATTTTCAATTTCTTTCGTATTAGGATCGTCTTTAAAATAACGATATGCCGTCGTATAAGCAGGGCCCATACCATCACCAATCATATAAATAATATTTTTTGGTGCGGACTCAGCGAACGTAGTTGTTGAACATAATAGCGCTAATAGGCTTAATTGTTTTTTCATCTTTGTACCCTCTTTGTATAGTGGTGTTATTGTATACCCCCTGTATGATAAATAAATGACTTTTTCGTTAGAAATACACAAAACATAGAGGAGTGGCTGCTTGCAATCTTTTTCAGTACAAACAGCGGGCCTAACCTTACAAGGGCTGACCTTTGGAAGTAGTAATGAAATTGTAATTGCATTACATGGCTGGCTCGACAACTGCCATAGTTTCATCCCGTTACTAAAAGATAAGCCCCTACAGCAAAAGTGGTATTGTGTTGATTTCCCCGGTCATGGTAAATCTGACTGGCGAAGCCCTGATGCACATTATTACTTTATTGATTATGTAGACGATATTTATAATTTAATAGAGTCACTTAACTATAAAAAGGTACATCTAGTAGGGCATTCAATGGGCGCAATGGCGGCAGGGTTATTTGCCAGTTGTTTCCCTGAAAAGGTAAAGTCAGTCACCCTTATCGAAGCGGGTGGGATGGTTACAACACCAGAATCAGAGGTAGTTGAGCAGCTTCGTAAGGCAATTCTTAACCGTAATAAAGCGAATCTAAAATCTCCTCGCCACTACACAGACCAACAAAGTATAGTTAGGGCTAGAGCATTAGTTAGCGATTTACCCATTGAATTAGTTGAGTTGCTGATGAAAAGAAATAGCATAAAAACTGACTCAGGTTGGCAAATAAGCTGCGATCCCAAACTAAAAATACATTCTGGTTTTCGTTTCGATGAAGCGCAGTGTATCACTGCTATAAAAAATTTAACGGTGCCAACTCAAGTTATTTTAGGTCAGCAGGGTTATTTATTTGTTCGCCAAAACTTGGATAGATATGCTATACATTACAAACAATTAAAAATTGTAGAAATAGCGGGTGGGCATCATTGCCATATGCAAAGCCCTGATGCATGTTTAGAGCATATTCATGCATTTATACTGCAAAATAGCTCAAGTTAATTGTATATTTGTGTTAAATGTGGGAATATTTGCCTAATTAGAGTATTTGCTCAATTGATAATGTGCTTTAATTTTGCAGAATTAAGGTGGAATAAAAATAAATTATAATACAGGAGCTAAGAGTGGAAAAAATCTGGCTTAAGCGCTACCCAGAGGGTATGCCTGAAACAATCGATCCTGAGCACTACAATTCGTTACTCGAAGTGTTTGAGAAAAGCTTTAATGATTACAAAAATTTACCTGCATTTACAAATATGGGAAAAATCCTAACTTATGATGAAGTCGATACGGCAACTAAACGTGTTGCGAGTTACCTTCAAAATGATCTAGGGCTTAAAAAAGGCGACAAAGTTGCCGTGATGATGCCTAATTTGTTGCAAACTCCTGTCTCTATTTTAGGCATTTTGCGCGCGGGTTGTGTAGTGGTGAATGTTAACCCTCTTTATACTGTGCGTGAGCTTGAACATCAGCTCAATGACTCTGAAGCATCAACTATCTTTATTTTAGCTAACTTTGCTGACACCCTAGAAAAAGCATTACCTAAAACCAATATTAAAAATATTGTGGTTACACAAGTAGGTGACATGGTTGGGGGGGTTAAAAAGCATCTCGTCAATTTTGTTGTAAAGTACATTAAAAAAATGGTGCCAGCTTATAACTTACCGAATCCAATCAAATTTAGTGAAATATTAGCCGCTAATGAAAACGGCTACACTAAACCTGAAATTAACTTAACTGATCTGGCTTTTTTACAATACACAGGAGGGACAACCGGTGTATCTAAAGGGGCAATGCTTTCTCACGGTAATATGGTCGGTAACCTTGAACAGGTCTCCGGCTGTTTAGATAATGTACTCGAGCGCGGTAAAGAAGTGGTTGTTACAGCGTTGCCGCTTTATCATATATTTGCACTCACGGCTAATTGCCTAACATTTATGAAGTACGGCGGCCTTAATTTATTAATTACGAATCCGCGTGATATGCCGGGGTTTGTTAAAGAGTTAAGTCAGCATAATTTCACTGCTGTTACTGGTGTAAATACCTTGTTTAATGGGTTATTAAATACACCAGGGTTTGCTGAACTTGATTTTAGTCATCTTAAATTGTCTTTAGGTGGCGGTATGGCTGTACAACGACCGGTTGCTGAAAAGTGGCATAAAACAACTCAAACAAAATTAATGGAAGGCTACGGTTTAACAGAATGTTCGCCACTGGTCACTATTAGCCCGTATGACTTAGAAGCCTATAATGGTTCTATTGGTTTAGCTGCACCTAGCACCGAACTGAAATTAATGCTAGAAAATGGTGAAGAAGCGGCAAAAGGTGAACCAGGAGAGCTTTGGGTCAAAGGCCCACAAGTTATGGTTGGTTATTATAACCGTCCTGATGCAACTGCCGAATGTTTACAAGATGGCTGGTTTGCCACTGGCGATATCGCCACTTATGACGATGAAGGTTTCTTTTATATTGTCGACCGTAAAAAAGACATGATTATTGTGTCTGGCTTTAATGTATTCCCAAATGAGATTGAAGAAGTAGTTGCCATGCACGACGACGTGCTAGAAGTAGCCGCAATTGGTGTTCCTCATGATATCAGCGGTGAACAAGTTAAAGTTTTTGTTGTGAAAAAAGACAAATCTTTAACTGAACAAGATATAATAAAGCACTGTCGTGATAATTTGACTAATTATAAGGTACCTAAACTGGTTGAGTTTAGGGATGAGTTACCAAAAACTAATGTTGGTAAAATTCTCAGAAGAGCCTTAAAGGACGAAACAAAATAAGAAAAGCCGGCAATAGCCGGTTTTTTTATGAGGAGTGTAAGTGCAATATCAAGTAATCGAAACGCAAAGCCAACTTAATGAGTTTGTTGAGCAAATTAAAAATAAACCGATACTGGCAATCGACACTGAGTTTATGCGTCGGCGTACCTTATTTCCTGAAGTCGCATTAATTCAAGTTTATGATGGTGAGCATTTAGCGCTTATCGATCCACTTGCAGATCTTTTATTAAGCGACTTTTGGCAAGCTCTCAAAAACCCCGATACGCTAAAAATACTTCACTCACCTTCAGAAGACATCGAAGTATTTCAAAAATGTGCGGGTTTTGTACCTACCCCATTATTTGATACACAGTTTGCGCTACAAGTACTTGGCCATGGCAACTGTATGGGCTTTGCTCATATGGTAAAAGCATTACTAAATATTGAAATAGATAAAAGTGAATCTCGTACTAATTGGTTGCAGCGACCACTGACTCCTAAGCAGCTTGACTATGCCGCGGCTGATGTATTTCACTTACTGCCGTGTTACACCCTTATAAGTGAGAAAATTCAACAAGCAGGTTTTTTTGATATAGTTATTAATGAGAGCGAACTCATTGCTAAAAAACGCGCCTATCAAATACCTCATAAACTACTTTATAAAGATATAAAAAATGCATGGCAGTTAAGCCCTTATGATTTAGCGGTACTTAAAGAGCTTGCTGCGTGGCGAAAAGAAAAAGCGATTCGTAAAAATTTAGCCTTAAACTTTGTGTTAAAAGAGCACAATATGGTTGAAATAGCGAAGCGAAAACCCTCAAGTTTAAATGCTATGCGTCAAATTCCAGATGTAGAGGCCATAGAAGTTAACCGCTCAGGCGTTGAGATTTTAAAATGTATTGTCGCTGCTCAAGAGCTTGCACCTAGTGAACACCCTGAGCAGTTAAAGCGCCTTATTGATTTTCCAGGCTATAAAAAAGTGGCGAAAGAGATTAAACAAAAAGTTACTAAAGTAGCTAAAGAGCAGGGGATCCCAGAGGATGTACTTGCGTCTAAAAAGCAGATAAACCAATTGATAAGCTGGAACTGGAAACTAAGCTTTGATCAGCGTATGCAAACTCTTAAGCCTGATTTACTGAGTTCATGGCGATATGCTTATCTAAAAATAGCACTACAGGAGTGGGATGTGTAATTAACTTGAACTCGGTTGTCTCAGCCGAGTTCTTAGCTTTATTATTTATTCATAGCAGCAAGAATATTATCTAAATTAGCTTTTGATTTTGCAACACTTTGTAAAGGTGTAAGTCCTTGAGGGTACTCTTCTTGTTCAATCACGAGCCACTCAACCCCTCCGTCAATCAGCAAAGACTTGATTATTGTTTGCCAAGGATAATCATTTTCACCAAATATTGGACTTAAACCACCTCCTTCGTGAGTCCGTACTTTTAAATGTGTTGTTATTGTTCTACCAGGATATTTAGTTATGTAGTAAAGAGGGTCTTTGCCTGCATAATAGACCCAACCAATATCCAGTTGTAGTGGTAGATTTTTAGGGGTATTGCTAGCAATAGTGTCCCAGTATGTAGCTTCGTTAAAACTCTCGAACTCTCGGTTATGATTATGAAAACAGATAGACATGTCATATTTTTGAGCTACCTCATTAACTTTGGTTAATTGTTGTGTTAATAATTTTATGCCTTTTGGATGCCAGGCACGTTCATCCCAAGGAACAAATAACATATCTATGCCAAGTGTTTTATAAAACAATAGCGTATCAGTTATCGTTTCCTCAGTTAGTGCATCAAAGCCAATATGAGCACTGCTTGCTACTAAGTTTAGGCTTGCAAGTTTTGCTTTTAAGCTGCTTGGATTATCTGAGTATGGGCCAAAATCACCCGCAAATTCTACGCCGCTAAACCCCATATCAGCTAATGATGCAATAGTGCCATCAAAATCTTGCTTCAATGCGTCTTTCACAGACCAAAGCTGAACACTCACTGGTAAAGTATTATTTTTAGCCTGCAGCGGCATAGACTGTAAAAGGCTTATAATCAATAAACCTATGCAGTAATAAACGAAAAAAAACTTTTTATTAATCATTATAAAACACCTATAAATAAGCAGGGAACATTCCCAGCTTTGGTCTGGGTTAACTAAAAAACGGAAGTTACACTTGTATCTTTAATCTGTATAAGCATATTCAGCTAAGCCTAACTCTGCTAGTACGCTATCTAAATGTGCTTTTGCTTCATTTGAGGGGCCCGGGTAATCACCTGCAATAGGTACGTTGCCAAGATACCCAATATCTTTACAGCCTTCAGGGGTGCAAAAGAAGGCTGCCAGTACTAACTCTTTAAAGCGATTAAACGCTTTGCTAATACGTTGGAATTGTTCTGGCGTGGTGCTATTTAAATAGGCTATGTCATCAAGTATAGCGTGTTGCTGTGCGGTATTAAGGTTTGAGTAGGGGTTATCAAAACGGATCTTTGATTCATCATCAATCCAAGCGAGAGCATGCAAAATAGTAACGCGATCCTTTTGTTGTACGTTATATGGCGCACTCACCCATTCATCAATAACACTGGGGACCTTAAGTTGTGATGCACTGGGAGTATTGCCCTCTTTTGGTATCAAATGATCACATAATATAGCAACTAAATTTAGCTGTGCTTGAGTTAACGTTAATGGCCAAGGTGATGTTGGAGGAATAAGCAAGTTTGGATCTGTTCCATACCCTTTTTCGCTAATAGGGGCAATTTCAATATCTGGCCAATGCCCTGAACTTGTCGGCGTATCATCAAGCATCTTAGTGCAACCGGCCGTTAAACCGATAGTTGAACCTGCAGCAAGTAGACCTAGCCATTTAAGAGATTCGCGGCGTGTCATGCCTGAAATATACTTATATGAATCCATGCGATCGTTAGTATTCAT
>NZ_JBQSVO010000054.1:0-24237 GCF_052376275.1 Pseudoalteromonas sp. AOP7-A1-14
CACCGATGATAAGAATGGCAATGAAGAAAGTTGACAATGATTATGAGGAAATTTTGTATCTGTATAGCCGAAGATGCCTTGGTCAGATTAATAAACTCAAGCATTTATTAATAAGCAGCGATCTTCAGCTTGAAGATATTGAGCATTTTAATTGTGATATTCAAAATGCATACAATAATATTAAAGATGTATTTGAAGCTCGCTCTCATAAATATTCAGAGTAAAAAGAACTAGGTCATAAAGTCCGATTACTTTTCTGACAACTGATAGCTAACCACTCAAAACTGCGCTTATTCTTCTATCGCACTGACAATAAAGTACGGATTTAAATATTCGTCTTTAGTGTTATAAATAAGCGGGCTGCCATCAAGTTTAGTGACTTTAGCACCGGCGATTTCTGCAATGGCATGGCCGGCCCCCGTATCCCATTCACAAGTTGGACCTAAGCGCGGGTAAATATCGGCGCTGCCTTCGGCCACTAAACACAGCTTAAGTGAGCTGCCTTTTGACACCATTTCAACCTCGTCAAAGCGTTTTACAAACTCGGCTAAATCGGGTGATGGGTGCGAGCGACTGCCTACAACACGAATTAACCCTTTATTAGGTTTGGTGGTTACTTTAAGCTCAATTCGCTCATCGCCTTTATCTTTAAATGCGCCGATGGCTTCACTTGCTAAATAAGACACGCCTAGGGCAGGAGCATCTACTACTGCAAGTGTTGGCTTGCCATGTTCAATCAGGGCGATATTGACGGTAAATTCGCCGTTCTTTTTAATAAACTCTTTGGTGCCGTCAATTGGATCAACTAGCCAGTAGCGGGTCCAATTTTGACGTACGTCCCAGCTGATATCGGCGCTTTCTTCACTTAATATGGGTATATCTGGGGTTAGGTGTTTTAAACCATTGGTAATGACTTTATGAGCTGCTAGATCGGCGTCGGTTACGGGGCTTTCATCGGCCTTATATTCAATATTAAAGTCCTTTTTGTAAATTCCTATAATCGCAGTACCGGCTTGGCGAGCAAGGATCAGTACCTCTTCTAGCAGTTCCGTTTGGTTCATAACTTAACCTTTAATAATTTGCTGTTGTTTTAGATACGCTATCAGTTCTTGCACCGATTGGTCTAGCGTGTTTTTACTGGTATCTAGGCTTATTTCAGGTGAATTAGGTATTTGGTAGTCTGAATCAATACCGGTGAAGTGTTTAATTTCACCGGCTCGGGCTTTTTTATATAAGCCTTTAGGATCGCGACTTTCACATACATCCAGTGGGGTATCTAAAAATACCTCGATAAATTCACCATCATCAACTAAGTTTCTGACCATATCGCGTTCGTCGCGAAACGGTGAAATGAATGCGGTGAGTACCAACAGACCTGCATCAACCATTAGCTTGGCTGTTTCACCTACGCGACGGATATTCTCAACACGGTCTTCGTCACTAAAGCCAAGGTCTTTACATAAACCGTGACGTACGTTGTCGCCATCAAGAAGGTAGGTATGAATACCTTGCTGATTAAGTGCGGCTTCAAGCGCGTTTGCTACAGTACTTTTACCTGAACCTGAAAACCCCGTGAACCATAAAATAGTGGGTTTATGGTTTTTGTGCTCACTACGCTGTGCTTTAGTTATAGCGTAGTTATGCCAAACAATGTTCTCATCCATCGTAAAACTCTCTTATTAAATACTTATAAGTAGGCGCTGGCTTAAAACGGAAATACCAGCGGAATAAGGGTTAGTACCGTTATTGAATAAATTATAGAAAGTGGTAAACCCATTAATACATAATCTTTTAAACGATAGTTTCCGGCGCTGTAAACCATTAAGTTAGTTTGATAACCAAATGGTGATATAAAGCTAGCTGATGCGCCAAAGGCCACCGCCATAATAAACGGTAGGGGGTCAACATCAAAGCCAACGGCAAGCGCGTATGCTACCGGGAATGATAACGCAGCGGCGGCGTTATTAGTAATTAACTCGGTAAATAATACGGTCATGATGAATATCGCGATAAATGCGCCATATGGGCCAAAATCCCCGAGTACATAAAACATGGCTGATGATATTTGCCCCGCAAGGCCTGTGCCTATCATTAGCTTTGCAAGGCCAATGGCGCTGCCTACAACAGCGAGTAACTCAATAGGGAAACGGCGTTTTACTTCGTTAATTTTTATTGTACCAGTGAGCATTAAGCCAATTAATAACACTAGCAAGCCTTTCACCAGCGGTACAGCGCCAATAATACTCAGCCCTAATACACCAGCAAAACTAGCTAGTACGAAGTTAGATTGTTTTGGGGGCAAATGAGTTTGTAAATCAAGCCCCGAGATATAGACAAATTCGCGCTTCAGATTAGGCACATTATGGAAATCTTTACCGGGGGCGAGTATTAATGAGTCACCCGCTTGTAATTGTACTTTACCAAGGCCGCCTTGTAAGCGGTCATGACCACGGCGAATCGCAATAACTGCCGCATGAAACTGCTCACGAAAACGAATTTCTTTAACGGTTTTACCAATAAATTTTGATGATTGGCTTACCACCACTTCAACTAAGTGCTCTACATCTTTTTGGTGTTTATCATGCACTACTTTTAAGCCGTCAAAGCGAGTGAGTAGAGGCACTGACTTAATATCACCAACAAATAATAATACATCACCTGCTTTGATAACTTGTTGCGGTGTTACGGCGCAAATACGTTTATCGCCACGTAGAATTTCAGCGAGGAATAAATCTTTAAGTTCGCGCAGGCCGTTTTGTTCTACGCTTTTACCAATGAGTTTTGAGCCTGCTTCTACTTTGCCTTCAAGGTAAAACGGTACCACTTCTTGATCATTTTTACCGTTATCGGGTAAGTACTTTAGCATCACTAAGATAGTGATAAGGCCTACACTTAGTGCGCCTAATCCGACTAAAGTAAAGTCGAAAAAGCCCAGTGGGGCCATTCCTGCATCAACGGCAAAACCATTGACGATTAAATTTGTTGAGGTGCCAATTAAGGTTATTGTGCCACCTAAAATTGCAGTGTACGACAAGGGTAATAACAGCTTTGATGGGGAATGGGTTGGATTGTCTTTAATTGCTGTAATTAAAGAAGCAACCACCGCCGTATTATTAGTAAACGATGATAAAAAGGCGGTTGAAAGCCCCAGCTTTGTTACTGAGCTGGTTAAGCTACCTTTTGAAAGTGACTGTGCCAACTTTTGTACTAGCGTGGTTTTTTCTATTGCTATAGACACCAGTACCAATAAAATAAGGGTTATTAATGAAGGGTTCGCATAGTTAATGAGCATATCTTCAAGCCCAATAAGACCAGCTAAATAGGCGGTGCCAATACCGCCAAAAAAAAGCCATGCAGGCTTTAGTCGAGTGCCAAAAAGGCACCCTACTAAAGTTAGCATAATGCCTGTTAATACTAGCTGTTCATACATGCTTTATACGTCCTTAACAGGCCAGTGACTCTTGTGAGACACTGTTACTTAAGCTTAGATATATCAAGCGCTTGCCAGTGCGGAAAGTGCTTGCGAACTAAGCTGTTAAATTCAACTTCAAACTCACTAAAGCTGCTTTGCTGCTCTTGGCTGGTGAGTACTTGCTCAATCATACCTGCTGCAATGGTTAGATTAGACAAGCGGTCGATTAAGATAAACGAGCCTGTTTCGTGATTGTTATGATAAGCATCGGCCAAAATAGTTTCGGTAAGCTCAAGGGTTACAATCGCGATTTCGTTAAGTTGTAAGTTATCTGCATTGCCGTGTTCAAGAGTGTTTACATCAATAGTGTGATCAATTTTTTTCACGATAGCAGAGGTGTTTTTACTACCTAACTTAAAGTTATAACTTTTACCTAGCACTAATGGTGCTTCATGCATCCAAACTAACTTTGCTTGTACTAGGTTAGTTACTGCCGCTGTTGAATCTGCAGGCACGATGACATCGCCACGACTAATATCAATCTCAGTGTTAAGAGTAATGGTAATAGCTTGTCCAGCTTCAGCGGTACCTAAGTTGCCGTTAAAAGTGACAAGCTCTTTGATATTTGATGATTTACCCGATGGTAATACTTTAACTGCATCGCCCACATGTAACTTGCCAGAGGCTAACGTACCTTGGAAACCACGGAAGTTTAAGTTAGGGCGTACTACATATTGCACCGGAAAACGTGCTTCAAAACCGGTATCGGTTTCAGCCGCTGGCGAGTCTTCTAGTAACTCAAGCAATGGCTTATCTGTGTAGTAGGGGGTGTGTTCAGAGCGAGTTACTACGTTGTCGCCTTTAAGCGCTGACATAGGCACGAACTTAATGTTAGATACATTAAGCTGCTCTGCAAATTTTAAGTACTCAGCTTTAATGCGTTCATAAACAGTTTCGTCAAAATCAACGATGTCCATTTTGTTGATTGCAACTACAAACTGCTGAATACCTAATGAGTCACAAATAAAACTGTGACGCTTTGTTTGTACTTGTACACCGTAACGTGCATCCACTAAAATAATCGCCACATCACTAGTTGATGCGCCGGTTACCATGTTGCGGGTATATTGCTCATGGCCTGGGGTGTCAGCAATAATGAATTTACGTTTAGCGGTAGAGAAGTAGCGATAGGCTACGTCAATGGTAATACCTTGTTCGCGCTCAGCCTGTAGGCCGTCAACTAACAGAGCTAAATCAAGCTCTTCACCGGCGTTACCTACTTTTTCGTTATCTTTATGTAAGGCCGTTAACTGATCTTCATAAATTTGGTGACTGTCGTGTAATAGCCGACCAATTAGTGTTGATTTACCGTCATCCACGCTACCACAGGTCAGCATACGTAATAAGCTTTTGTCTTGTTGGCGAGCAAGGTAGGCGTCAATGCCCAGCTCTCTTACTTCGTTAATTGTATCGTTATTTTGATTAGACATTAAAAATAGCCCTCACGTTTTTTCTTCTCCATTGAACCTGCTGAATCATGGTCAATTACTCGACCTTCACGCTCTGATGAGGTCGATAGCAGCATTTCTTCAATAATTTCAGTTAATGATCCGGCGGTTGATTCCACCGCACCGGTCAGTGGATAGCAACCTAAAGTGCGAAAACGAACCGATTTCATTTCTGGTACTTCACCTTCTTTAAGCGGCATACGTTCATCATCCACCATGATTAATGTGCCATCGCGCTCAACTACTGGGCGCTGTTTAGCTAAATAAAGTGGAACCATTTCAATATTTTCTTGATAAATGTATTGCCAGATATCTAGCTCAGTCCAGTTAGAAAGTGGGAAAACACGAATGCTTTCACCTGGGTTAACTTGACTGTTATAGGTGTTCCAAAGCTCAGGGCGTTGGTTTTTAGGGTCCCATCTGTGGTGCTTGTCACGGAACGAATAAACACGTTCTTTAGCGCGAGATTTTTCTTCATCGCGGCGTGCGCCACCAAAAGCTGCATCAAACCCGTGTTTATCAAGTGCCTGTTTTAAGCCTTGAGTTTTCATGATGTCGGTGTGTTTACCAGAGCCATGAGTAAATGGACTAATATCGATTGCTAGGCCTTCAGGGTTTTTGTGGACGATTAAGTCAAAGCCGTATTCTTTAGAAATACGGTCACGAAATTCAATCATTTCCTTAAACTTCCAGTTGGTGTCAACGTGAAGCAGCGGAAACGGAATTTTGCCCGGGTAAAATGCTTTTCGCGCTAAATGTAAAAGCACTGATGAGTCTTTACCGATAGAGTAAAGCATAACTGGGTTCTCAAACTCAGCAGCCACTTCGCGCATGATTTTGATACTTTCAGCTTCTAATTGCTGAAGGTGAGTTAAAGCCATTGTTAGTCGTCCTACTAAAATGATTAAAAGTTAAAATCTAAATAGTTTACAGCTTAGGCCACGCCCGTAATGGGCTGTGCAAAGCTACTAGTTTGTGCTTTTTCGCCAAACCAGTGAAGTTGCTCATGCAGTGATGCAACTTCACCAATAATTAATAATGCTGGTGAAATAACACTGTGGCGCTCAATTAAATCGGCCAGCTCACCTAATTTACCGGTAACCACGCGTTGGTCTTTGCGGGTGCCGTTTTCAATAATGGCAACGGGTGTATCTGCACCGCGACCATACTTTAATAATTGAGCTTGAATATGCGGCGATTTGATCACCCCCATATAAATAGCCAACGTTTGATTTGGCTTAGCCAGTGATTGCCAATCTAATTCTTGGCCCTCTTTTTTACAGTGACCTGTTATAAACTGTATTGCCTGAGCATGGTCACGGTGAGTAAGCGGAATACCCGCATACGCACTACAACCTGCTGCGGCGGTAATCCCCGGTACAATTTGATAGCTTATTTTGTTGGCTGCTAGTATTTGTATCTCTTCACCACCACGACCGTAAATAAATGGGTCACCCCCTTTAATACGGCACACTTTTTTACCTTGCTTGGCAAAATCAACCAGCATTTGGTTGGTATCTTCTTGGGCTACACTGTGATCGCCTAATCGCTTGCCTACGCATACGAGATCGGCATCGCGGCGTACCAAATCCATAATTTCATCAGAGACTAAATAGTCATACACGACAATATCGGCTTGCTGCATTAGTTGCAGTGCTTTTAATGTTAATAGTTCTGGATCACCTGGACCTGCGCCAATTACATACACTTCGCCTTCAGGCTCTGGTTTAGTGTCTAACAGTTGTTCAAGTTGCTCTGTAGCTGATGTGGTATCGCCGCTTTGTACTTTACTGACGACTGATGAATCAAATACGCTTTCCCAGAATTGGCGACGATCGGAAAAATGTTTAAAGCGTTGCTTTACCTTATCGCGAAAACTACCCACTAAAGTTGCTAATGGGCCAATATGTTGCGGAATTAATGTTTCTAGCTTTTCACGTAAACGCCTTGCTAATACAGGCGCTGTGCCTGCACTTGAAATCGCAATTGTGATAGGGTCTCTGTCGACAATGGATGGAAAAATAAAACTGCATTTTGGTTGATCATCGACTACGTTTACAAAGATATTACGCGCATTGGCAAGCTCAAATACTTGGGCATTAACATCTTCAAGATCCGTGGCGGCAATCACCAGCATCATGCCATCGAGGTGCTGCTCGTTAAAGTATGCTTTAATTAGTGTAATTTCGTTACTATCTGCAAGTGCGATGAGCTCATCGCAGAATTCAGGTGCTATTAATGTCACTGCTGCGCGAGCTTTTAAAAATGCACGGCACTTTCTAAGCGCAACATCTCCACCACCAACAACCAGTACTGGTTTGTCATCGAGTTTGGTAAATATTGGTAAGTATTGCACGTGTATAACCCCTTAAGAAAAATCGCAGCATAGATGTTTTTCAGAAATATAGAGTATAGCGCTGCAAGCTAAGTAAAAAATAATTAAAACCCAGCTTATATAACCAAATGTTATATAGGGTGCGGTTAATTGGCTTAAGGCTTATTTAACATGGGATTGCGACGAATTGTAAGTGTTGCTAAGTAAAGAGGTAAGCTTATAGTGTTTGGTTATTAACTATAGCAAGGTTCGTTGTCCTTACTGTTATTTTTGCTACTATACCCAGACCACCTCAGGATGCAGGATTCAGCGTTGCACAGAGGATTAATATCAGGCGTTACTTTGCAGCAGTGACAGTTTTTTTAAGAAGTAACGGTATACAAAATTCAGTTAATTTAATTCTAACGGTGAACTTATGACAACAGCGGCGACAACTTCAGCGAATGATGCGGCATTGGCCGTACAATTAATGGACTTAACTAGCTTAAATGGACACGACACCACAACAACTATTACAGCGTTAATTGCGAGCATAAAGTCAAACTGGGGCTTGCCAGCTGCGATTTGTGTTTATAGTAATTTTGTTGCTGACGCTAAGCTTGCTCTCGCCGAGCGAGAGCTTAAACAAGTCAAAGTTGCTACAGTTACAAATTTCCCTAAAGGGGATACCCCTTTAAACGAAGTTATTAATGAAACACTGATTGCTATTGAACGCGGCGCAGATGAAATTGATTTAGTTTTACCATATCAGCAATTGATAGCTGGGGATGAAGCGCTCGCGCTTGAATATGTAACCGCGAGTAAAGATGTTTGCCCTGAACATGTAAAACTAAAAGTAATCATTGAGTCAGGTGAATTAAAAACCTCTGCACTAATAAAAAAAGCGACAGAAATTGCGATTGCAGGTGGTGCTGACTTTGTAAAGACCAGCACAGGTAAAGTGGCCATTAATGCTACGATTGAAGCAAGCGATGTTATTTTACGTACTATTAAAGCATCACGAAAAAAGGTTGGCTTTAAAGTCGCTGGCGGCGTAAAAACAGTTGCGGATGCGAGTAATTATTTACAACTAGTTGCCAATTTGATGAGTGAGGAGTATTTAACTCCGAGAACATTTCGGTTTGGCGCGTCAAGTTTACTAGCGGATATATATAGTAGCTTAGAAAAACAGTAACTTGATTTGAATTGCTAATAAGAAGCGACTATAAAGCTGTTTTAACTTTAAACCCCTAATTAACTGTTAAGATTTTATCAGATGGGTATCTTTTACTCTTGTGTTAATGATTTGCGTAAGTATAATAGGCATCCACTTTGCAGGGGCGTAGTTCCAATTGGTAGAACAGCGGTCTCCAAAACCGACGGTTGGGAGTTCGAATCTCTCCGCCCCTGCCAGTTTTATCCTGTATAGGATAGAGTCTAGGGTTAAAAATCGGTTTAAATAGTCTGTTTTTAAGTTTAGATTTTAATGGATTAACCCTGCCAATGTGCAGGGTTGTTGTGTCTGTAGTTAAGGTAATAATATTATGAGCACGAATGTAGTAGAAACACCATCAAAAGCGATGGATTCAGTAAAGTGGTTAGTGGCAATAGCGCTACTTGCAGGTGCAGTAGTTGGTAATCACATGTATGCAGATCAGTCTGTATTACTACGTGCAATTGGTGTTGTGGTAGCTGTTTCAGTAGGCCTTGGCATTGCAGCAATAACTGAAAAAGGACGTACCTTTTTAACGTTTGCTAAAGAAGCACGCATCGAAGTACGTAAGGTAGTGTGGCCTACACGCCGAGAAACTACGCATACGACATTTATTGTAATGGTAGCCACTGTGATTATGGCACTTATCCTTTGGGGATTAGATGGCATTTTATTCCGCGCAGTAGGCTTTTTAACTGGATTGGAGATCTGATCCCATGTCGGATGAGAATAACGAAATTAAATTACGCTGGTATGTAGTACAAGCTTTTTCAGGTTACGAGAAGCGTGTAGCGCAAACTTTAATTGAACATATTAAAATCGAAGGTCTTGAAGCGAGCTTTGGCGAGATATTAGTACCTACTGAAGAAGTTGTTGAGATGCGTGCTGGTCAAAAGCGTAAATCTGAGCGTAAATTCTTCCCAGGCTATGTATTAGTACAAATGGATATGAACGACGCAAGCTGGCACTTAGTGAATAGTACTGCACGTGTTATGGGCTTTATTGGTGGTACATCAGATCGTCCAGCACCTATTAGCGCAAGAGAAGCTGACCGTATTCTAAATCGTCTACAAGAAAATGCAGAAGCACCTAAGCCGGCTACGTTGTTTGAGCCAGGTGAAGTGGTTCGTGTTGTTGATGGTCCATTTGCTGACTTTAGTGGTGTGGTTGAAGAAGTTGACTACGAAAAAAGCCGCGTGAAAGTATCAGTACTTATCTTTGGTCGTTCTACACCTGTTGAACTTGAGTTTGGTCAAGTTGAACAAGATAAGTAAATAATTTAAAAGCGTGACTAAATATTTAATTGTTTAATGTTACGCTTGAAAAAGGCCGCTGCTTAACTTATAATCAGCGGCCTTTTTGTATTCAGAGAAAGAGTTTCTTGATTTGATTACAAAAAGTACGAAACCAATTTTTAAACTGGGAAGCCGTTAGAGTACGCGTCCTCGCGCGCACAAGGCTACGACCCACCAAATGAGGTATTAATTATGGCTAAAAAAGTTGAAGCTATTATCAAGCTACAAGTTGCTGCTGGTATGGCTAACCCTAGTCCTCCAGTAGGTCCAGCACTAGGTCAACACGGTGTAAACATCATGGAATTCTGTAAAGCGTTTAACGCACGTACAGAGTCTGTTGAAAAAGGCGCTCCAGTTCCTGTAGTGATCTCTGTTTACGGTGACCGTTCTTTTACGTTCGACATGAAAACACCACCGGCTGCTTACTTACTTAGAAAAGCTGCAGGTATCAAATCAGGTTCAGGCCGTCCTAACACAGAGAAAGTAGGCACAGTAACTCGTGCTCAACTTGAAGAAATTGTTGAGATTAAACAACCTGACCTTACAGCTTCTAATTTAGAAGGTGCGGTTCGCACTATCGCAGGTTCTGCGCGTGCGATGGGCTTGAACGTAGAGGACTAAGATAATGGCTAAATTAACTAAACGCATGCGTACTATCCGCGAAAAAGTGGAAGTAACTAAAGATTACGAAATCAATGAAGCTGTTGCTCTTTTAAAAGAGTTAGCGACTGCTAAGTTTGTAGAAAGTGTTGACGTTGCTGTTAACCTTGGTATCGATGCTCGTAAATCTGACCAAAACGTTCGTGGTGCAACTGTACTTCCTAACGGCACAGGTCGTGACGTTCGTGTTGCTGTATTCACACAAGGCGCTAATGCAGAAGCTGCAAAAGAAGCCGGTGCTGAACTAGTAGGCATGGAAGATCTTGCTGAACTAGTTAAAAAAGGCGAGATGGATTTTGACGTTGTTGTTGCATCACCAGACGCTATGCGTGTTGTTGGTCAACTAGGTCAAATCTTAGGCCCACGTGGTCTAATGCCAAACCCTAAAACTGGTACTGTAACTCCTAACGTTGCAGAAGCAGTTAAAAATGCTAAAGCTGGTCAAGTGCGTTACCGCAATGACAAAAATGGTATCATCCATACTACTATTGGTAAGGTTGATTTCACAGCTGAGCAACTTCAACAAAACCTTGAGTCACTAATTGTTGCGCTTAAGAAGGCTAAGCCTTCTCAAGCCAAAGGTGTTTACGTTAAGAAAGTAACCATCTCTACAACAATGGGCGCAGGCGTTGCTGTTGACCAAGGCACTTTAAGTACAACTGTAGCTTAAAGGTGTTTACATGGTGTGAAATTTATACTATAATTTCGCGCCATTTTGCTGATTAATTTGACTAGTTAGCAAAATAAAGAATTCGGGTTGAAGTCCATAATTTCGGTGCGCTTTCGGGTGAAACGATAAATTGGGCTTCCGTCCAAGACCGTAGGTGGTTTAGGCCTTAATTTCCTACGTAGACGGTGTGAATCCCCAGATAGATTTTTCCTAATCTTCTGGCTCTCGCCGTAAAAAGCATCTCCACCTTTTTGGTGGGGTAGAGTAGAACAGGGAAGCCGAGTGTCGGTGACCCCATTAAACCAGGAGTAACACCCATGGCTTTAAATCTTCAAGGCAAAAAAGCAATTGTTGCTGAAGTCAACGAAGCAGCCAAAGGTGCTCTTTCTGCGGTAATCGCAGATTCTCGTGGTGTAACAGTTGGCGCAATTACTGCCCTTCGTAAAGAAGCTCGTGAGAACGGTGTTTGGATGAAAGTTGTCCGTAACACTTTAGCAAAACGTGCTTTTGAAGGTTCAGAATTTGAATGCCTTTCTGATTCATTAGTTGGTCCTAGCTTAATCGCTTTCTCATCAGAGCACCCTGGTGCTGCTGCGCGTATCTTTGCAGATTTCGCGAAAAAGAATGAGAAATTCGAAGTTAAAACGGCCGCTTTTGAAGGTAATGTAGTAGACGCAGGCATGCTTGCAACTCTACCTACATACGACGAAGCTGTTGCACGCTTAATGAGCGCTATGAAAGAAGCGTCTGCTGGCAAATTGTGTAAAACAATTGAAGCAGTACGTGTACAGAAAGAAGAGCAAGCTGCTTAATTTTAAGCTGTTTAACCTCCCTTTCGGTGTAAAATTTTTTAGGACCTTTGAGTCCGTTAATTATTAGGAAATTTGTAATGTCTGTAACTAAAGACCAAATCCTTGACGCAATTGCTGAAATGTCAGTAATGGACGTTGTTGCTCTTGTTGAAGCAATGGAAGAAAAATTCGGCGTAACTGCAGCTGCTGCTGTAGTAGCTGGCCCTGCTGCTGAAGCTGCTGAAGAGCAAACAGAGTTTGACGTAATCCTTACTGGCGCTGGCGCTAACAAGGTTTCGGCAATCAAAGCTGTTCGTAGCGCTACTGGCCTTGGCCTTAAAGAAGCGAAAGCGCTTGTTGAAGCTGCTCCTACACCAGTTAAAGAAGGTGTATCTAAAGAAGAAGCTGAAGCACTTGCAAAAGATCTTACTGAAGCTGGTGCTGAAGTTGAGGTTAAGTAACCTAGCTTATGCTAGGTTCGCTGCCTGAGAAATCAGGCAAGGGCTGGTGATTATTTAATCACCGGCCTTTTTGCGCTATAGAGCGATGTTTCTTATAGCGCAAATAAAATCTGGTTTTCTCTTTACTTTCAAGGCTTTATAGTTTGCTAGTGTTGAAAGTGAGAGTTTGCTAGAACAACAATTGAATGTTGTATATCTTGGCATAGATGCCAGTTAAGTCTGTTCTTACAAGAACAGGTCGGGTCAAAGATCAGCAAGCTGAGGAACCCCATGGCTTACTCTTATTCTGAAAAGAAACGTATCCGTAAGGATTTTGGTAAACGTCCACAAGTTTTGGATATACCTTTCTTACTGTCTACACAGTTAGAATCGTTTAAAAAATTCTTAGTCCCGGACGCTGATGGCGAACATGGTTTGGAAGCTGCCTTCCGTTCAGTGTTCCCAATTAAAAGCTACTCGGGAAATTCTGAGCTTCAATACGTAAGTTATCGTATTGGCGAGCCAGTTTTCGATGTAAAAGAATGTCAAATTCGCGGTGTGACTTATTCTGCTCCACTTCGCGTAAAATTGCGTCTGATAGTAATGGACAAAGAAGCTCCAGGCACAGTTAAAGACATTAAAGAGCAAGAAGTTTACATGGGCGAAATTCCGCTCATGACCGATACCGGTACCTTTGTAATCAATGGTACAGAGCGTGTTATCGTTTCTCAGCTACACCGTAGCCCTGGTGTATTCTTTGATAACGACCGAGGTAAAACTCACTCGTCAGGTAAAGTGCTTTATAACGCACGTGTAATCCCTTACCGTGGTTCATGGTTAGACTTCGAATTTGATGCAAAAGATAACTTATATGTACGTATTGACCGCCGTCGTAAATTACCGGCGTCTATTATTTTACGTGCTCTTGAATATTCTACCGATGAAATTTTAGAAATTTTCTTCGATAACACGACGTTTGAAGTAACTGACGGTAAAGTTCTAATGGAACTGGTACCGGCACGTTTACGTGGTGAAACCGCTGCCTTTGATATAAAAGGTGAAGACGGTGAAGTGCTTGTTGAATCGGGTCGTCGTATTACCGCGCGCCACATCAAGAGCATCGAGAAAAAAGGCATTAGCCACCTAGAAGTACCACATGAGTACATTATTGGCCGTGTTATTGCGAAAAGCTATGTTGATGAGTCAACTGGCGAAGTTATCGCAAATGCCAATGACGAGTTATCACTTGAGTTGATGGCTGAGTTAGTTAAAGCAGGTCATACTAAAATTGATACTCTTTATATCAATGAAGTGGACAGCGGCTCGTACATGTCAGATACCTTACGTATCGACACAACCGGCAGCCGTTTAGAGGCTCTTGTAGAAATTTATCGCATGATGCGCCCAGGCGAGCCACCGACAAAAGACGCGGCTGAAGCCTTATTCCAGAACTTATTCTTCTCTGAAGAACGTTATGACTTATCAACCGTAGGTCGTATGAAGTTCAACAGCCGTGTTGGTTACGATTCTGATACAGGCTCAGGCACACTAGATAAAGAAGACATCGTCTCGGTTATGAAAGTATTAATTGCTATTCGTAACGGTGTTGGCGATGTTGATGATATTGACCACTTAGGCAACCGTCGTATTCGTAGTGTTGGCGAAATGGCTGAGAACCAATTCCGTGTAGGTTTAGTACGTGTTGAGCGTGCTGTACGTGAGCGCTTAAGCTTAGGTGACCTAGATGCGATCATGCCACAAGATCTTATTAACGCTAAACCTATTTCGGCCGCGGTTAAAGAGTTCTTTGGTTCGTCTCAGTTATCACAGTTTATGGACCAAAATAATCCGCTATCAGAAGTAACGCATAAGCGTCGTATTTCTGCATTAGGTCCGGGCGGTCTAACTCGTGAACGCGCAGGCTTTGAAGTACGTGATGTTCACGTAACTCACTATGGTCGCGTATGTCCAATCGAAACACCTGAGGGTCCAAACATCGGTCTAATTAACTCATTGTCAACGTACGCACGTACTAATGACTATGGTTTCTTAGAAACACCTTATCGCAAAGTGGTAAACGGTGTTGTAACTGATGATGTTGATTACTTATCAGCTATTGAAGAAGGTAAGTTTGTTATCGCACAGGCGAACTCAAACCTAACCGAAACCAATGAATTTATTGATGAACTAATCCCATGTCGTCATAGAGGTGAGTCCACCTTTATGGGTCGCATGGATATGCAATATATGGATGTATCACCACAACAGGTGATCTCTGTAGCGGCAGCACTTATTCCGTTCTTAGAACACGATGATGCTAACCGTGCATTGATGGGTTCAAACATGCAACGTCAAGCAGTACCAACATTGAAAGCGGATAAACCGTTAGTAGGAACAGGTATTGAGTTAACACTAGCAAAAGATTCTGGTGTTACGATTGTTGCAAAACGTGGTGGTGAAGTTATGTACGCTGATGCGAGTCGCATCGTTGTAAACGTACGTGAAGATGAACGTGTCGCTGGTGAAGCTGGCATCGACATTTATAACTTAACTAAATACACTCGCTCTAACCAAAACACTTGTATTAACCAAAAGCCAACTTGTATGGTTGGTGAACCGGTAACTCGTGGTGATGTGTTAGCAGATGGTCCTTCTACTGACTTAGGTGACTTAGCCCTTGGTCAAAACCTACGCGTGGCTTTCATGCCATGGAACGGGTATAACTTCGAGGATTCAATCTTACTATCAGAGCGCGTAGCTGAAGAAGATCGTTTAACGACTATCCATATTCAAGAGCTACAGTGTATCGCCCGTGATACTAAATTAGGTCCTGAAGAGATCACTGCAGATATCCCGAACGTGGGTGAGTCTGCACTAGGCAAACTTGATGAGTCAGGTGTTGTTTATATCGGTGCTGAAGTAAAAAGTGGCGATATCCTAGTAGGTAAAGTGACGCCTAAAGGCGAAACGCAATTAACACCAGAAGAGAAGCTACTACGAGCTATCTTTGGTGAAAAAGCGTCAGACGTTAAAGACAGCTCTTTACGTGTACCAAACTCTGTAACTGGTACTGTAATCGACGTACAAGTCTTCACCCGTGATGGTGTTGAAAAAGACAAGCGTGCGTTGGAAGTTGAAGACATGCAGCTTCGCGAAGCGAAGAAAGACTTCAACGAAGAGTTCCGTATTTTAGAAGCTGGCGTGTTAGACCGTGCTCGTAAATTACTTATCGAGTCAGGTCTAACTGAAGATACATTAGCTACCTTAAATGCAGAAAAACTACTTACGCAAAGTCTTGCTGCTGAAGATAAGCAAGCTGAGCTTGAGCAACTAGCTGCCCAGTACGATGAGCTTAAAGCTGAATACGATAAAAAGTTTGAGACTAAACGTCGTAAAATTACTCAAGGTGATGATTTAGCACCAGGCGTACTTAAGATTGTTAAAGTATACCTAGCTGTTAAACGTCGTATCCAACCGGGTGATAAAATGGCGGGTCGTCATGGTAACAAAGGTGTTATCTCGACTATCGTACCAGTAGAAGATATGCCATACGATGAAAAAGGTCGTACTGTAGACATCGTATTGAATCCGCTAGGTGTACCATCACGTATGAATATCGGTCAGATCCTTGAAACACATATGGGTCTAGCTGCACGTGGTATCGGTGAGCGTTTAGAAGAAATGATGAAAGAACAACGTGAGCTTCATGAGCTACGTGAATTCATCAAGCAAGCCTACGAGATCGGTAATTGCCGTCAAAAAGTAGATATTGCTAGCTTCTCTGATGACGAAATTCGTCGCTTAGCTGAAAACTTAAAAGGTGGTTTACCAATTGCTACTCCAGCATTTGATGGCGCAAAAGAAGGCGAAATCAAAGACATGCTTGAGTTAGGTGGTTATCCACGAAGTGGTCAAGTAACACTTTATGATGGCCGTACTGGCGATGAGTTTGAACGTCAAGTAACCGTAGGTTACATGTACATGCTGAAACTGAATCACTTAGTTGATGACAAAATGCATGCACGTTCAACTGGTTCTTATAGCCTTGTTACTCAGCAACCGCTGGGTGGTAAAGCACAGTTCGGTGGCCAGCGTTTCGGTGAGATGGAAGTATGGGCACTTGAAGCTTACGGTGCTGCTTACACTCTACAAGAAATGTTAACAGTGAAATCGGATGACGTGAACGGTCGTACTAAGATGTATAAAAACATCGTTGATGGTAACCATAAGATGGAGCCAGGTATGCCAGAATCGTTTAACGTATTGTTAAAAGAAATCCGCTCACTGGGTATCAACATCGAGTTGGAAGAAAATTAAGCCAATTAGGCGCTACCGTTAAGGTAGCGCCTGTTACGGCCGAATAGAATGTAGGGGCGAAACTATCCGCTCTAAAGATTAACCTCCGACAGGAGAGCTAAGGTGAAAGACTTACTTAAGTTTCTGAAGCAACAAAATAAGACCGAAGAATTCGATGCAATTCGCATTGGTCTTGCTTCTCCAGACATGGTTCGTTCATGGTCATACGGTGAAGTAAAGAAACCTGAGACAATCAACTACCGTACTTTCAAGCCTGAACGCGATGGCTTATTCTGTGCCCGTATTTTTGGGCCAGTGAAAGATTATGAGTGTTTATGTGGTAAATATAAACGCCTTAAGCACCGTGGTGTGATCTGTGAAAAGTGTGGCGTTGAAGTAACACTCACTAAAGTGCGTCGTGATCGTATGGGTCATATTGACCTTGCGAGCCCAGTTGCACACATATGGTTTTTAAAATCATTACCGTCACGTATCGGCTTAATGCTTGATATGACGCTTCGTGATATTGAACGTGTTCTTTACTTCGAGTCATTCGTGGTAACTGAGCCAGGTATGACTACGTTAGAACGTGGCCAGCTACTTGGTGAAGAAGAATACTTAGATTCATTAGAAGAGCACGGTGATGAGTTTGAGGCGAAGATGGGTGCTGAAGCAGTATTAGACTTGCTTCGTGAACTTGATCTTGGCCAACTTATTGCTGAAATGCGTGAAGAGTTACCAACAATTAACTCTGAAACTAAGCGTAAAAAGATCACTAAACGTCTTAAATTAATGGAATCGTTCCACCAATCAGGTAATAACCCTGAGTGGATGATCATGACAGTACTTCCAGTATTGCCACCAGATCTACGTCCATTAGTACCACTAGACGGTGGTCGTTTTGCGACTTCTGATCTAAATGACCTTTACCGTCGTGTTATTAACCGTAATAACCGTCTTAAGCGTCTACTAGATTTAGCTGCACCAGATATTATCGTACGCAACGAAAAACGTATGTTACAAGAAGCGGTAGATGCGCTACTTGATAACGGTCGTCGTGGTCGTGCTATAACAGGTTCTAACAAACGTCCTCTTAAATCTCTTGCTGATATGATCAAGGGTAAGCAGGGTCGTTTTCGTCAGAACTTACTAGGTAAACGTGTCGATTATTCAGGTCGTTCTGTAATCACGGTTGGTCCTACACTTAAGCTTCATCAATGTGGTCTTCCTAAGAAGATGGCACTTGAGTTATTCAAACCATTTATCTATGGCAAATTAGAGCGTCGTGGCATGGCTACGACAATCAAAGCCGCGAAGAAGATGGTTGAACGTGAAGTAGCGGAAGTATGGGATGTACTAGACGAAGTCATTCGTGAACACCCAGTATTACTTAACCGTGCACCAACACTTCACCGTTTGGGTATCCAAGCGTTCGAACCTGTGCTTATCGAAGGTAAAGCAATTCACTTGCACCCATTAGTATGTGCGGCTTATAACGCCGACTTCGATGGTGACCAAATGGCGGTACACGTACCGTTAACGATTGAAGCACAATTAGAAGCGCGTGCGCTTATGATGTCGACTAACAACATTCTTTCTCCTGCGAATGGTGAGCCAATCATCGTTCCTTCACAGGATGTTGTATTAGGTCTTTATTATATGACGCGTGAACGCATCAACGCTAAAGGCGAAGGTGCAATCTTTAAAGATCCTAAAGAAGCAGAAAAAGCATATCGTAGTGGCAATACAGACCTTCATGCTCGCGTGAAAGTACGTATTAGCCAATCAGTGAAGAACGAAGCTGGTGTAGTAGAAGATACTATTACTGTAATCGATACCACAGTAGGTCGTGCTATTTTGTCTCTAATTTTACCAAAAGGCATGCCGTTTGCGTTAATCAACCAAGCCCTTGGTAAAAAGCAGATTTCTGGCTTATTAAATGAGTGTTACCGTCGTCTAGGTCTTAAAGATACAGTTATCTTTGCTGACCAAGTTATGTACACCGGTTTCCACTATGCAATGAAGTCAGGTGTTTCAATCGGTATTGATGACTTAGTTATCCCGCCGGTTAAAGCAGAGATCATTGAAGCAGCTGAAGCTGAAGTAACTGAAATAAACCAACAATTCCAATCAGGTCTTGTAACGGCTGGTGAAAAGTACAATAAAGTTATCGATATCTGGTCACGTGTAAATGAAAACTTATCGCGTGAAATGATGTCTAACTTATCTAAAGACACCGTCATTAATGCTAAAGGTGAAAAAGAAGAGCAAGCCTCATTTAACTCAGTGTTTATGATGGCCGACTCAGGTGCTCGTGGTAGTGCCGCTCAGATTCGTCAGCTAGCTGGTATGCGTGGTCTAATGGCACGTCCAGATGGTTCAATCATCGAGACGCCAATCACGGCTAACTTCCGTGAAGGTCTAAACGTACTTCAGTACTTCATCTCAACGCATGGTGCGCGTAAAGGTCTTGCCGATACAGCACTGAAAACAGCGAACTCGGGTTACCTAACACGTCGTCTAGTAGACGTTGCACAAGATTTGGTAATTAACGAAGATGATTGTGGCACTGAAGATGGCTTAACAATGAAACCGCTTATTGAAGGTGGTGATGTTGTAGAAGCACTTCGCGAGCGTGTACTTGGTCGAGTTGTAGCTGAGCCAGTTGTGATCCCTGGAACGAACACAGTACTAGTTGAGCGTAATATCATGCTTGACGAAAAACTATGTGACCTTCTAGAAGAGCATTCAGTAGATGAAGTTCGCGTACGTTCAGTTATCACATGTGATAACGACTTTGGTGTTTGTGCTAAGTGTTATGGCCGTGACCTAGCACGTGGTCATATCATCAACGCGGGTGAATCAGTCGGTGTTATCGCGGCGCAGTCAATTGGTGAGCCGGGTACACAGCTTACGATGCGTACCTTCCACATCGGTGGTGCAGCATCAAGAGCGTCAGCTGAAAACAATGTACAAGTTAAAACTAACGGTACATTGAAACTTCACAATGCCAAATATGTATTAAATACAGACGGTAAGATTGTTATTACCTCACGTTCTACCGAGATCACTATCATCGATAGCCATGGTCGAGAGAAAGAACGTTATAAAGTGCCTTATGGCGCGGTATTAACAGTGCAAGACAATGCAGAAGTTCAAGGTAACGATATCGTTGCTACTTGGGACCCGCATAGTCACCCAATCGTACTTGAGCATAAGTCTAAAGTATCGTTTAGCGATGTTGATGACTCAAATACGGAAGCACAAACTGACGAACTAACCGGTTTAACCCGTGTAGTTGTTAAAGATCTTGCTAAGATTAATGCGAAAGAACCAAAGCTTATCATTGAAAATGAAGAGCGCGGTCTGCAAGAAACACGTCTTCCTGCATTCACTACGATTGAAGTAACAGATGGTGCGAATGCAAACCCAGGTGACGTGCTAGCACGTATTCCGCAAGAAGGCTCGAAAACTCGTGATATCACGGGTGGTCTACCACGCGTAGCCGACTTATTTGAAGCCCGTAAACCGAAAGAACCAGCTATCTTAGCTGAAGTAACCGGTACGATTAGCTTCGGTAAAGAGACTAAAGGTAAGAAGCGTTTAGTTATTACTCCAGCTGAAGGCGATCATTATGAAGAAATGATCCCTAAATGGCGTCAACTTAACGTGTTCGAAGGTGAGCAAGTGTCTAAAGGTGAAGTTATCGCCGATGGTCCAGAGTCGCCACACGACATCTTACGCCTACGTGGTGTGACTCATGTTGCTAACTACATCGTTAACGAAGTGCAAGAGGTTTACCGTTTGCAAGGCGTTAAGATCAATGATAAGCACATTGAAACAATCATCCGTCAAATGCTACGTAAATGTACCATTCTAGACGGTGGTGATACTGAGTTCTTAGCCGGTGAACAAATCGAAGTGGCACGAGTGAATATCTCAAACCGCGACCTTGAAAAACAAGGTAAGATCCCTGCTAAGTTTGAAATCCAATTAATGGGTATCACAAAAGCATCACTAGCGACCGAATCTTTCATCTCGGCAGCCTCGTTCCAGGAGACAACTCGTGTCCTAACTGATGCCGCTGTAAATGGTAAGAGTGATGAGCTACGTGGTCTGAAAGAGAACGTAATTGTGGGTCGATTGATCCCAGCCGGTACCGGCTTTTCGTATCATCAGGACCGTATGGCCCGTCGTAAGCAAGTTGACATCGTTGAAGAGCAAACAGTAAGTGCAGAAGAGGCAACTCAAGCACTAACTGACGCTTTAAACGCTGACTTGTCAGGAAATCAATAAACTCAGCTTAATCAATAGATTAGGCTTTAGTGAGGCAGATATTTTCTGCCTCACGCGTAGTTTAGGTTGACAGGTTAAACTTTGCTCATTAAAATTCCGCCACCCATTTACTTGCGTGTTTGTAACAAGCTTGTAAAAAGGGCGGATTTTTTTATTTTTTTCAGTAGTAATTTTAATCAATCAGGAGCTATTTAAATGGCAACTATTAACCAGCTAGTGCGTAAGCCACGCCGTAGCAAGGTTACGAAAAGTAACTCAGCTGCGCTTAAAGCGTGTCCGCAAAAGCGCGGTGTATGTACTCGCGTATATACAACTACACCTAAGAAACCAAACTCGGCGTTACGTAAAGTAGCTCGTGTACGTTTAACTAACGGTTTCGAAGTAACATCATACATTGGTGGTGAAGGTCATAACCTTCAAGAGCATAGTGTTATCCTAATCCGTGGTGGTCGTGTTAAAGATTTACCAGGTGTGCGTTTTCACACTGTTCGTGGTGCACTTGACTGTGCAGGCGTTAACGACCGTCGTCAAGCTCGTTCTAAATACGGTGCAAAACGCCCTAAAGGGTAATTGTATTCCGTTAGTAAGGCCAAGCACTAAATATTTTTAATTATTGTTTTGGGTGATTGACTCGAAAGAGCAAACCTGAATAAACCGGAGATACAAAATGCCTAGAAGACGCGTAATAGGTCAACGTAAAATTCTTCCAGATCCTAAGTTCGGATCGGAACTTCTTGCTAAGTTCGTTAACATCGTAATGTTAGACGGCAAGAAATCTACTGCTGAAAAAATCGTTTATGGTGCGCTAGACGTGGCTGCTGAGAAATCAGGCAAACCGCACCTTGAAATCTTTGAAACTGCACTTGAAAACATCCGCCCACAGGTTGAGGTTAAATCTCGCCGTGTTGGTGGTTCTACGTATCAAGTACCAGTTGAAGTACGTCCAGTACGTCGCAACGCATTAGGTATGCGTTGGTTAGTAGACTCTGCACGTAAGCGTGGCGAGAAATCTATGGGCTTACGTTTAGCTCAAGAACTTGTTGATGCTTCTGACAACAAAGGCACTGCGGTTAAGAAACGTGAAGACGTTCACCGTATGGCTGAAGCGAATAAAGCATTCGCACATTACCGTTGGTAATCTGTCCTTAACCTTTAAGAGGATTTTATGGCACGTACAACTCCACTTGAGCGCTATCGCAATATCGGTATTGTCGCTCACGTAGATGCAGGCAAAACCACCACAACAGAACGTGTTCTGTTCTACACCGGTCTTTCTCATAAGATTGGTGAAGTACATGATGGCGCCGCAACTATGGATTGGATGGAGCAGGAACAAGAGCGTGGTATTACAATCACTTCTGCTGCAACTACGTGTTTCTGGAAAGGGATGGACGCGCAATTTGACGACCATCGAATCAATATTATTGATACTCCAGGACATGTGGATTTCACTATCGAAGTAGAACGTTCTTTACGTGTATTAGATGGTGCGGTAGTTGTTCTTTGTGCTTCATCGGGTGTACAGCCGCAAACTGAGACTGTTTGGCGTCAAGCGAACAAATACGAAGTTCCGAGAATGATCTTCGTAAATAAAATGGATCGCACGGGCGCTGAATTCTTAACGGTTGTTAGCCAGGTGAAATCTCGTCTTGGAGCAACGCCTGTTCCAATTCAGCTGCCAATTGGCGCTGAAGACGACTTTAAAGGTGTTATTGACCTTATAAAAATGAAAGCTATTAACTGGAATGATAAAGACCAGGGAATGACTTTCACTTATGAGGCAATACCGGCAGATCTTCAAGAGCTTGCAGAAGAATGGCACTCTCATTTAGTTGAAAGTGCTGCTGAAGCTTCAGAAGAACTAATGGATAAGTATTTAGAAGGTGAAGAGTTAAGTGAAGCAGAAATTAAAAATGCTTTACGTCAACGTACATTAGCGAACGAAATTGTTCCTGTGACCTGTGGTAGTGCATTTAAAAACAAAGGCGTTCAAGCAGTGCTTGATGGCGTTGTTGAGTTTATGCCTTCTCCAACACAAGTGAAACAAATCCAAGGTATCCTCGAAGATGGTACAGAGGAAGAACGTCCTGCTGATGATAAAGCGCCGTTTGCTGCACTTGCTTTTAAGATTGCAACAGACCCGTTTGTTGGTACTTTAACCTTTTTCCGTGTTTACTCTGGTACTGTTAAACAGGGTGACGCGGTATATAACCCAGTAAAAAATAAGCGTGAGCGTTTTGGTCGTATCGTTCAGATGCATTCAAACTCACGTGAAGAGATCAAAGTAGTCTACGCAGGCGATATTGCGGCAGCTATTGGTCTCAAAGACGTAACAACAGGTGAGACTCTGTGTGATCCGAAGTCCATTATTACGCTTGAGCGTATGGAATTCCCAGAACCAGTTATCTCTGTTGCGGTTGAGCCTCGCACAATCGCTGACCAAGACAAGATGGGGATCGCGCTAGGTAAACTAGCGGCAGAAGACCCTTCTTTTCGTGTACAAACTGACGAAGAATCAGGCCAGACAATTATCTCTGGTATGGGTGAGCTTCACCTTGATATCATTGTCGACCGTATGAAACGTGAATTCAGTGTTGAATGCAACGTTGGTAAGCCGCAGGTATCATACCGCGAAGCTATCCGTGAAACTGTAAAAGTTGAAGGGAAGTTCGTACGTCAATCAGGTGGGCGTGGTCAATATGGTCATGTTTGGGTTAAACTTGAACCGATGGATGTTTCGGATGATGATGCACCAATTTACGAGTTCGTTAACGAAACCGTAGGTGGCTCTATTCCTAAAGAATTCATCCCTGCAGTAGACAAAGGCATCCAAGAGCAAATGGCTCAAGGTGTGCTGGCAGGCTACCCGTTACTTGGCGTTAAAGCGACTTTATATGATGGTTCGTTCCATGATGTAGACTCGAATGAAATGGCATTTAAAATAGCAGGTTCACTGGCAATGAGACAGGGTGCGCTTGAAGCAAATCCAGTACTTTTAGAGCCAATGATGAAGGTTGAAGTACTCACTCCTGAGACAAACATGGGTGATGTAGTTGGCGACTTAAATCGTCGCCGTGGTATAATCGAAGGTATGGAAGATGCGTTTGGCGGACTTAAACAAGTTAACGCTCAAGTACCACTTTCTGAAATGTTTGGTTATGCTACTGATCTGCGTTCTGCAACACAGGGCCGTGCTTCTTACTCTATGGAGTTTTTGAAGTACGCTGAAGCCTCAAAAAATGTTGCGGATAAAATAATTGCAGCTCGCACTTAAGTAATTTTTAGCTTGGTTTGGCTCAATAATGAGCTGGACCTTTAATTTCTTTATAGGAATTTTTTAAG
>NZ_JBQSVO010000055.1:0-22866 GCF_052376275.1 Pseudoalteromonas sp. AOP7-A1-14
GAGCATTAACTTTCCAATAAAAAATAAAAATAACGAATTGGCACTAGCAGTAATACCAAGCGTATTAAGTTACAAAATTTGTAGTTTTATTAATTGGTATAGGTGGCCTTTTCGCTTTGCGTTTTGCAATAGCATCAAAAGGAGCCGTCACATGGGGAAATTGAGCTCTACCTTGTGGCTTATATTGTTTGTCCTTCCGCAGCAGGTCTTGGCTAATAGCCAATTTAATATGCGTGAAGGGGTTACTGATATAAGTAATAATGTTTATCAACTACACATGACCATTTTTATAATTTGTTGTGTGATAGGGGTTATTGTCTTTGCCGTGATGTTTTGGGCGTTATTACATCATCGTAAATCTAAAGGTGCAAAACCTGCCCAGTTTCATGAAAGCACCAAAGTTGAAATACTTTGGACTGCGATTCCGTTTGTAATATTAATTGCTATGGCTATTCCTGCCACCAAAACCTTAATTGCTATGGAAGATGCCAGTAAGGCGGATATCACCATTAAAGTTACGGGGTCACAGTGGAAGTGGCATTATGAATATATGGGAGAGGATGTCTCTTATTATTCCATTTTATCAACACCACAAGATCAAATAGCAAACCTAGCTGATAAAACAGATAACTATTTGCTTGAGGTTGATAAACCGTTAGTTTTACCAATCAATAAAAAAATACGTTTTCTAATGACTTCTGATGACGTTATTCACTCTTGGTGGGTGCCTGATTTTGCAGTTAAAAAAGATGCTAATCCGGGCTTTATTAATGAAACTTGGACACGAATAAACGAGGAAGGAATCTATCGCGGGCAATGCGCTGAGCTTTGCGGAAAAGATCATGGCTTTATGCCTGTAGTCGTAGAGGCTAAGTCTGAGCAAGACTTTAATGCTTGGCTTGCTGATGCAAAACAAGCTAAAGAGAAGGCGGCGGCGGCTGATGCCGCGCTACTTGATCAAACCTTACCTAAAGAAGAGTTAATGACTTTAGGTGAGCAAGTTTATATGGCTAGTTGTGCAGCTTGTCATCAGCCCACTGGCATGGGCTTACCTGGCGTATTCCCGGCACTTAAAGGCAGTCCAATCGTACTTGGAGGTATCAATGATCATGTTGATATTGTACTTCATGGCAAGCCGGGAACCGCTATGCAAGCCTTTGTTAAGCAGCTATCAATTAAGCAATTAGCGGCTGTTGTTACCTACAAACGTAATGCATGGGGCAACGATACCGGTGATGTTATTCAGCCTAGTGATATACAAGCTGCCATTGATACAAGTTCGGAGGCCAAGTAATGAGTAGCATTACAAATAATCATAGTAATCAAGCTGCAGAGCACCATGATCATCACCAACCTGCAAAAGGGTTTAAACGTTGGCTTTATACTACTAATCACAAAGATATTGGTAGTTTATATTTAATATTTTCATTGACCATGTTTTTAATTGGCGGCGGCATGGCAATGGTGATTCGCGCTGAGTTATTTCAGCCCGGGTTGCAATTAGTTGAGCCACACTTTTTTAATCAAATGACCACTGTTCATGGATTAATTATGGTATTTGGTGCGGTTATGCCAGCCTTTACGGGGCTTGCTAATTGGATGGTGCCTTTAATGATTGGGGCGCCAGATATGGCTTTGCCTCGCATGAATAACTGGAGTTTTTGGATTTTACCATTCGCGTTTTTAATCCTACTTGCTTCATTGTTTATGCCTGGCGGGGGCCCTGCGTTTGGCTGGACTTTCTATGCACCGTTATCAACAACATATAGTAATGATAATACAGCACTATTTGTATTCGCAGTGCATATTATGGGAATTAGCTCGATTATGGGTGCCATCAATGTGATTGTAACTATAGTGAATATGCGTGCCCCTGGCATGACGTGGATGAAGTTACCGTTATTTGTTTGGACTTGGCTAATTACTGCCTTTTTACTTATTGCCGTGATGCCGGTATTAGCGGGCGCGGTTACTATGGTACTGACTGACAAGTACTTTGCGACTAGCTTTTTTGATGCCGCTGGTGGCGGCGATCCAGTGATGTTTCAGCATATATTTTGGTTCTTTGGTCATCCTGAAGTGTACATCATGATATTGCCCGCTTTTGGAATTATCTCGACGATTGTGCCAACTTTCTCACGTAAAAAGCTATTTGGTTATGCCTCTATGGTGTATGCCACATCATCAATTGCGCTGTTAAGTTTTATTGTTTGGGCACATCATATGTTTACTACCGGTATGCCAGTCGCGGCTGAGCTATTCTTTATGTATTCTACTATGCTGATATCGGTCCCTACAGGGGTAAAAGTATTTAACTGGGTAGCTACCATGTGGCGTGGCTCCATTAGCTTTGAAGTACCGATGCTATTTAGTATTGCTTTTATTGTGCTGTTTACCTTGGGTGGCTTTTCGGGGCTGATGTTAGCCATAACGCCTGCTGACTTTCAGTATCATGATACCTACTTTGTCGTGGCGCACTTTCACTATGTGTTAGTGACTGGGGCCATATTCTCGATTATGGCTGGGGCCTATTACTGGCTGCCCAAGTGGACCGGTAATATGTTTAATATCACCTTAGCAAAGTGGCATTTCTGGTTATCTTTAGTAAGTGTAAATGTATTGTTTTTCCCAATGCACTTTGTTGGCCTTGCTGGTATGCCGCGCCGTATTCCTGATTATGCTCTGCAATTCGCTGATTTCAACGCCATTATTAGTATAGGTGGATTTGCATTTGGTTTATCACAGCTATTGTTTGTTGCGGTGGTAATAAAATGCGCTAGAGGCGGCGACAAAGTCCCAGCGAAAGTATGGGATGGCGCTGAGGGTTTGGAATGGGAAGTAGATTCACCCGCTCCTTATCATACCTTTGAAACACCTCCGCAGGTCAAGTAATGAGCCATGCACCACTGCTTAAACGCTTAGTTTTAGTATGTCTTGGCATGTTTGCTTTCGCGTTTGCGCTGGTGCCGCTTTATGATGTTTTTTGCGATATAACAGGTCTAAATGGTAAGCCATCACTTGAGCAAGCAGAAGAAAGCATGCGGGTAGTTGATACCCGTCAAGTTGATGTGAGCTTTACTACTCACGCTCAAAGTGGTGCACCCTTTGAAGTGAAATCAAAAGAGTACAGTGTGGCAGTAAAACCGGGGGCTATGCGCGAGGTGTTGTTTAGCGCAAAAAACCTCAGTCACCAAGATAAAGTAATGCAAGCAGTACCTTCAGTATCGCCAGGAAAAGCTGCCAAGTATTTACATAAAATGGCGTGTTTTTGCTTTGATCAACAACCACTAAAAGCCGGTGAAGAAGTTGAGTTTAAGCTACTTTTTTATATTGATACTGAGCTTCCGGAAAGTGTCGAAGAGCTTACCTTGTCGTATACCGTGTTTGATATTAGTAGTCAGTTAGTGGCTAGTAATTAGGAGCAAGTAAGATGAACCAAAACTACAAAAAGTATTATGTGCCAGCACAAAGTCCGTGGCCTATCGTGGGTGCTGTGGCGATGTTTTTGATTGCTTTAGGCGCCGCACTTAGCGTAATGCAAATGAACGGAGAAGGCAGTAGTGGGCCGTACTTGTTGTATGCAGGCATCGCTGTGCTGTTATTTATGTTGTTCAGTTGGTTTAAAAATGTCATCGAAGAGTCGGACCAGGGATTGTACTCGGCGCAAATGGATCGCTCATTTCGTCAGGGGATGAGTTGGTTTATCTTCTCTGAAGTAATGTTTTTTATGGCTTTTTTTGGCGCACTTTTTTATGCCAGAACTATTTCTGTGCCTTGGCTAGGCGGTGCAGGCAATAACGCTATGACCAATGAGGTGCTATGGCCTACATTTGAAGCTATGTGGCCGTTAGTGACAACCCCAAGTGGCGACACTACCCAAGCAATGCCATGGCAGGGACTCCCGCTTATCAATACTTTGCTTTTATTGGCTTCTTCAGTAACGCTACATTTTGCTCATGTTGCTATGGAGAATAATAAACGTACACCGTTAAAAGTATACTTAGGGCTCACCCTAGTGCTTGGTGTGTGCTTTCTAGGGTTGCAGGTTGAAGAGTACATACATGCATATCAAGACTTAGGTTTAACGCTTGATGCGGGGGTATATGGCAATACCTTCTTCTTATTGACCGGCTTTCATGGCATGCATGTGACTTTGGGTACTATTTTATTGCTGGTTATTTTTATTCGAATTTTAAAAGGGCATTTTAACTCTGAAAAGCATTTTGCTTTTCAGGCGGCGGCTTGGTATTGGCACTTTGTTGATGTGGTGTGGTTGTGCTTGTTTGTATCTGTTTATGTGCTGTAGGTGAGGAGTTGGCTTGAATAAAACCGAGCTTAAGCGCAGCAATAACCAGTACCAGTAAAACCACTGAAAATAATACCCGACGGCCTAGGTAATATGACATGGGTCGTCCATAAGCTTTACCTGAAACCATAATAAATAAAGCACGAAATAGGCTAAAAAGTATAAACAATAACAACAGTACAATAATAATTTTAATAACCACTGGGTCACCTTTATGCGGTTAATTTTAAGGCGTAAAAAAAAGCTTAGTTCAATTATCACAATTTGCGTGGTGATGATTGTGGTTATTGTTTGTTTGCGTTTGGCTTATTGGCAACTTCAACGAGCTGACAATAAAACCCAGCAATTAGCCCAAATAGCTGAGCTACAAAGCCAAGGCGTTATGACGTGGCAGCAAATGCAGCAGCTACCAAGGCAGTGGAATAAAACTGGTTTGCACGTCACCGTTAATGGCAAGCTTGATAATGAACAATATTGGCTATTAGATAATCAAGTTTATCTTGGGCAAGTGGGCTACGATTTATTAGTGATGCTTACTTTAGCCAACTCAACAGAGACAGTTTTAGTTAACTTAGGATGGGTAAAAGCGCCACCCACACGGGAGCAACTTCCTACCGTGTTAATACCAAGCACGCTTGATACGACAACTATTCAGCTCAAGCAAGGCAAATTAAGTGGTTTCATCTTGCAAGACAAAAAAGTGCAAACGGATGAGCTTGGCTGGCCTAAACGAGTGCAAATTATAGACTTGGCATTATTTACCAAGCAATCAGGCCAAACAATGGCGAGTGTGATTGGCTATCGACAAGGTGAGGGCGATGATATCGCCACCCCACATTATGAAGCGGTGGTAATGAGCCCGCAAAAGCATCATGCGTATGCTGTGCAGTGGTTACTAATCGGTGTTGCCTGCGTTGCTGTTGCCTTATTTGCTAGTAAAAAAAGGGGTGAAAATGAAAAATAAAACATTATCTATATTTGTAGCTTGTTGCTTAATTCCCTTGGCGCTTGCTTATTTGGCATTAAAGTTGGAATGGATCCCAAGTGCTTCAAGTAATCAGGGCGAATTTTTAAACCAAGAAATTAAACTTAAAAATTGGCAGAAAAGCGATCATAAACAATGGACTATTGCCTTAAATTACCCTGAAGAGTGCCAAAAATCCTGCACAGAGCAGTTACAAGCGCTTGATAATTTGTACGTGGCATTGGGTAAAAACCAAAGTAAGGTCGATATGGTGATTTTAGGTAAGTCAAGCCAACTAACCCCTTCATGGCGACAGCTTGAAAACAACGCTGAGCTTACTCCTGCAAGCTTATATTTAATTGATCATATGGGGCTGGTGGTTTTGCAATACCCTTATGAGAAAGAGCCCCTACAAAATAGGTTAGCTCAAAAAGGCTTATTAAAAGATTTAAAAAAATTACTTAATTACGCACGCTCAAGCTAAGTAAGGAATTACTCAGATGTATCAAAATTATAAGTGCTTAGTGATTGTGACCTTTTTTTTATCGATTGTGGTGATAGGGCTTGGCGCTTACACGCGACTAAGTGATGCCGGGCTTGGTTGTCCCGATTGGCCAGGTTGTTATGGCTTTTTGACCGTGCCTAAACATGAAGCTGATTTAGCTCATGTAGCACAAACTTATCCCGGTATGATGTTTGAAAAGGCCAAAGCATGGAAGGAGATGGTGCATCGTTACTTTGCAGGCACCTTGGGTTTACTTATTTTAGGACTTTTTGTATTTGCTTTTTTTAAACGGCAATACCCAGCGATGCCCGTTAAATTACCGTTAGCATTATTAATTCTAGTGGTTTTTCAAGCGGCGCTGGGTATGTGGACGGTCACTATGAATTTACAGCCATTGATAGTAATGGGGCATTTGCTAGGTGGCTTTAGTCTTTTATCGCTGGTGGTTTTATTGTATTTGCGCTTAACGGCAAAGCCTATTATTGGCGGCGATTCTGGAGCTAAAAATTATTTTAAATTAAGTTTAGTAGCGCTTGGTGTGTTGGTGATGCAAATTGCCCTTGGTGGCTGGCTCGCAGCTAATTATGCTGCTCCGTACTGCAATGGCTTGCCTCTTTGTAGTTATGGTCACCCATTTTCGTTAGGCAGTGTATTTCAGTTGCCGTTGGAGCATAGCAACTATGAATTTGGCGTATTGTCACAGCAAGCGAGAATGTCGATTCATTTACTGCATCGTATATGGGCGTTAGTTACCAGTGTGGTGCTCGCGCTTATTATGTGGCGTATTTATAGTCGCGCATTATCGAAAAAAATAAAGCAGTGTACGGTCGCTGTATTAATCGCTTTGTTGTGCCAAATTTGTTTAGGGCTTGCGGTGGTATATTGGCACTTTCCTCTAGCTATCGCACTGGCGCATAACTTAATGGCTGCCATACTGTTATTAACTATGGTTCGTTTGTGCTTTTATTTAAAGGCCCGTACTTAGGAGGCAAAATGGCACTTTTATTAACAATAACTAAAAGAGCTCCGATACAGATAACTGAGTTATTTAAAGACTACTTAGCAATCAGCAAGTTTAAAGTTGTTGCTATGTTGGTGTTAACTGCATGGGTTGGTTTAGCGCTTGCGCCTGATGTTGGTCGTGGTATTGGCGTACAGCTTATTAGCCTATTAGGCATTGGTTTGTTGTCAGCGGCAGCCGCGGTTATTAACCATGTGGTTGATAGTGAAATCGATAGTAAAATGGCGCGAACGCGGCATCGTCCTATGGTAAAGGGGCGTTTATCTAAGCTACACGCCTTAAGTTTTGCCACTATTATTGGTGTTAGTGGTTTTATAATGCTGATGGTGTGGGCAAACCCGCAAACCGCTGTTTTAACGCTTTTTGCACTTGTTGGTTATGCCTTTATTTATACCTCTTTTTTAAAGCGCGCAACGCCGCAAAATATTGTTATTGGTGGGCTTGCAGGTGCTATGCCGCCATTATTGGGGTGGGTATCTGAAACAGGTCAAATGGCTGCCGCACCTTGGTTATTAGTGATGATTATTTTTACCTGGACTCCGCCGCATTTTTGGGCTTTAGCGATTGCACGAAAAAGGGATTATGAACGCGCTAAAATTCCAATGTTGCCAGTCACTCATGGTATCGATTTTTGTAAAACCTGTGTGATTGCGTACTCTATTTTACTGGCGCTTGTGTGTGTATTACCTTATTTAATTGGTATGTCGGGGGCGGTGTATTTAGCGGTGGCGAACCTACTAAATGGTATTTTTATTTATAAAGCTATTAAACTGAAAGTAGCGCCAAAAGCAGGGACCGCGATGGATTTATTTCGTTTCTCGATTATTCATTTAATGATACTCTTTGTGGCCTTATTTGTAGATAAATGGCTAGTTATATGAAGGTCTTAAAAATGCAGGCAGTACAATTATGGCGCTTGAGCTTTTTAATACTGGGCTTGGTATTATTAGGTGCATGCAGCGACAATAAAATGGCCAACGTAAATGCACTTGTATATGAACAAGCAAAGCCACTAAATGAATTTACTTTGCAAGATCAGCACAATCAAACAGTCACTAAGCAAGCATTTTTAAACCGGTGGAACTTGGTGTTTTTAGGTTATACCAGCTGCCCTGATATTTGCCCGCTTACACTTGCTAAGTTACAAGGTGCTTATAATACCTTGAGTGACAACTACCCTTTACAAATATGGTTTATGTCGGTTGATCCGAAACGTGATAACGCCGCAAAACGAAAGGCGTATATTGATTATTTTAATCCTGACTTTTTAGCTGTTTCAGGGGAGCATGAAAACTTATTTCCGCTAGTACGTGAATTAGGATTAATTTACGCTATTAGTGACAGTGATAAGCAGGAGTATGCAGTTGATCACAGTGCTTCAGTGGCGCTAGTTGATGGTAGCGGAGCAGTGCGTGCTATTTTTAAACCTGAGTTTCAGCAAGGCCAAGTGCCATTAATTAATGCTAGTGAGTTAATTAAAGAATTTAAAATAATAGCAGATTATTATCCGCTCAACTAATTTACTGTATTTTATAATCTTGTGGGGTTTTGCGCTCCATGTAAGTCCCTTTCCCGTATTTTTTTAGCGCGGAAAATCATAATAAGCTGAACGTGCAGAGCAAATCGCGATAAGATCAAAGCATAATTAATTGCTTTGCTAACTTTAAATGAAAGTCACTTGTTTAAAGCTCTTTGATTCAGTAACGACTGCCCACATTGACCGCCGTAAAAAGCAGGGATTACTTACCATTCGATGTGACAAGTAAGATAACGACGACGCTGTTTAAAAAGATACAATTAAGTAAGCAGGCGTGTGTTCCCATCTTGAAATATGCGATTGAACTATTCAGTTACAACCAACGGGTTGTTCAACCGCAAAGGGCGCTGGGTAATTTTAAATGATTATTCAACGATAACCCAAGGCTGTGAAAACCAATAGTAACTGCCTGAATGCGTAATAGAAGGTGCTGTGCAATTAAATCGAGAACGGCCCAAGTTTAATTTTTTAGGTGAACTTACTTTAACAATACCGGTTTCCAACCACTCTAAATTTGCCTGGCCAATCCCCGAGACATAACAAGCAAATTGAGTCTTATGAAAATCATCTTTATTAAATTCAATAGTAATATTAGGGGGATTATCGGTGGTAACGCTGTCGTTATAAGTGAGGTTTTTAATAGTGAAAGCACGAGAGTTCATTTTTGTAGTAAGGGTTTCTAATTTGCTATAAAAACCTGACGCAGGAAAGCGTGCTAAACGACTAAAATCTGACTTGCTATTTACGGCTCCAGAATGCTGGCCAATTCCTACAAAGCCCAGTTCAGTTACTAACTCTTGTAATTGATTATTAAACTCACCATAGGGGTAAGCTAAATACTTATAATCGTGTCCAACCTCTTCTTTAATACGCTGCTGGGAGTCTAAAATGTCTTTTTTAATACGTGCTTGCCATTGACTGGTAGTTTCACCGTTTAATTTACGGTGTAAGTAATTGTGCTCACCACTGTGGTTGCTGATGAGCGCGCCTTTTTTTGCAAGTTCACGTAATTGCTGCCAAGTCATCACATAGTCTTTACCTTCATCAATCAGCTTTGGATTTACAAAAATAGTATAGGGGTAGCCAAACTTTTCTAAGATAGGGGCTGCTTGTTCATAGTTATTATCGTAACCGTCATCAAAGGTAATCGCGATGGTTTTTTCTGGTAATTGTTGACCTTTTTGTAGGCTATTAATTAGTTCATTGAGAGCAATAACGTTAAACTGGTGCTCTTGCAAATAAGTTAAATGCTCGGTAAAGCTTTCAGCACTTAGGCTGGTTACAGCCGGGAGAGTTTCGCTAACATGATGATATTGTAAAATAACCGCACTTTGAGCACTAAAAGATAGACCACACAAGGCAGATAAACATAAATGAAACAGTTTCTTACACGTCATAAAGCACACCATAAAAGCTTATTGTTGTTAGCCGGGCCGATGATTTTATCAAACATTACCGTACCACTGTTAGGATTAGTTGATACTGCTGTGATTGGTCATCTTAGTAGCAGCCATTATTTAGCTGGAATAGCCTTGGGGGCAACGGTTATTTCGTTATTATTTTGGCTTGCTGGCTTTTTACGAATGAGCACCACAGGCTTGGTTGCACAGGCCTATGGTAATAATAACACTGAGCAATTAGCCGGGTTATTAAAGCGTAGTTTAGTGCTGGCATTAAGTGTCGCAGTTGTATTGATAGTCGCCTCCCCGTGGATAAAAGAATTGATTGCGATCTTGTCTGATACTAACAAAGACGTATTAACGCAGGCTTATATTTATTTTGAAATTCGTATTTTTAGTGCCCCTGCCGCGCTTTGTAACTTGGTGCTACTAGCATGGATGCTTGGTGTACATTACGGCAAAGGGCCATTTTATTTATTGTTGGTCACTAACATTACCAATATTGTACTTGATGTATATTTTGTGGTGTTTTTAGATTGGGGAGTAGCCGGTGCTGCATGGGCATCGTTAATTGCTGATTATTTAGCGTTATTTTTTGCGCTTGGATTGGTGTTCAAGTTGGCGGCTAAAAAAGGTGTGCAGCTGAATATTGGCGGCTGGTTTAGCTTGGCGCAAATGACCTCATTATTGAGCTTAAACCGCGACATTTTTATTCGTTCTTTAATTTTACAGCTGTGTTTTAGTTTTATGACTTTTTATGGTGCTCGTATTGGTGAAGTGACACTTGCAGCAAATGCGGTATTGCTGAACTTTTTAATGTTGGTGAGCTTTGCTTTAGACGGTATTGCCTATGCCAGTGAAGCTAAAGTTGGCCACGCCAAAGGTAAAAATAGTGCACGCTTAATTAAACTCTGGGTACAAATAAGTGTCTTTTGGGGGGCATTATTTGGCTTATGTTATAGCCTGTTTTTTGCGCTTTTTGGTAAGCAAATAATTACATTACTGACTGATATACCTGAGGTAATAAGCGCAGCTGAGTCATATTTAATTTGGATTATATTTTTACCTATATTAGCTATGAATTGCTTTTTGTTTGATGGCATTTTTGTTGGCTTAACTCGCGCTAAAGATATGCGCAACATGATGATCGTTTCTGCGTTAATTGGCTTTTTTAGTGTTTTTTGGTTGTTTATTGATTTACAAAACCACGCTTTATGGCTGGCTATGAGTAGCTTTATGTTATTACGCGGGGTCACGCTTGTTGTGCGTTATCTGCAATTGCTAAAACGAAATGAATTGTTAAGTTAGCTGTATAAAAGCAACTTTTCGTAAACTAAGCTTAAAACTCAAGGTTGGATATGCTACAACCTTGATATATTCACTTTTTTATTACACTTATGACAGAACTTTACCATTGGTTTGATTTAATTGGCGTGGCGGTGTTTGCTGTGTCAGGTACATTGATTGCCTACAATAAAAAAATGGATGGCTTTGGCGTTGTTGTGCTCGCTATTGTTACTGCTATTGGTGGTGGCACCTTGCGCGATGTTATTTTAGATGTGCCAGTATTTTGGTTGCATGACCAAAGCTACTTCATCGCTATTCTTGCTTCTGTTTTTGTAACCACAAGGCTGATTAATAAACAGCGTTCAATACCTTATTATCATCTGCAAATTGCTGATGCCTTTGGTTTATCATTTTTTGCAGTAATGGGCGTACAAAAAGCTTTGTTGGCGGGCATGCCAAATACAACTGCAATTATCATGGGGGTGATCACCTCTTGCTTTGGTGGGGTTATACGCGATGTGCTAGCCGGAAATATTCCTATGCTGTTAAAAGGTGAGTTGTACGCGATAGCCTGTATAGCGGGTGGTATAATTTATACTGGCAGTATTTATTTCGACTTTGTGACCGAGCTTGCGATGATTTTGGCAATGCTCACAACATTAATACTGCGCTTTGCAGCAGTGAAATGGCAACTTACCCTACATGTTTTTAAATATCCCGACTAGACTGTAATAAAACAATAGTATAGGGACAAGGGATATGTCGTTTGCAAGAGTTTATTCCCGTGCACAGGTGGGTATTCAAGCACCAGAGGTCATGGTTGAAGTTCATTTAGGTAATGGTTTACCGGCTTTTCATATCGTGGGCTTACCTGAAGCTTCAGTAAAAGAAGCAAAAGATCGAGTTCGTAGTGCTCTTGAAAACTCTCAGTTTGGCTTTCCTGATCAACGTATTACTGTCAATCTAGCGCCTGCCGATTTACCTAAAGATGGTGGGCGTTTTGATCTTGCCATTGCGGTGGGGATTTTAGTCGCTTCAGGACAAATAGTCTGCAATGAGCTTGAGCGTTATGAATTTTATGGGGAGCTTGCTTTAAATGGTGAAGTGCGTGGTGTTAACGCTATTTTGCCCTCGGTACTGGCTGCAAAAGCGCAAGGGCGTTGTTGTTTTTTACCTTATGTGAATGACAGTCTCGCGAGCTTGGTTAATGGGGCTGAGCGTAAAGCAGTGTCGTCTATTCAAGAAATTTGGAGCGACTTACTTAACCAGCAACCGCTGCCTTTGAATTTAACCTACCCCGAGCAGCAAGTTGTTGAGCAGTCTCTGTTTGATTTAAGTGATGTAAAAGGTCAGCCCGGTGCTAAAAGAGTGCTCGAAATCGCTGCTGCGGGTGGTCACAATTTATTATTTTTAGGTCCGCCGGGCACGGGTAAATCAATGCTTGCTCAGCGTATGCCTACTATTATGCCCACACTTACAGATGATGAAGCCATCGCTACAGCGGCACTTTATTCGATTATTGGTCAGTCTATTGATTTAAGTAACTGGCGTAAACGGCCGTTTCGCAGCCCTCATCATACTTGCTCTGCGGTGGCGTTAGTTGGCGGTTCGTCAAATCCCAAACCTGGGGAGATTTCACTAGCGCATAATGGCGTATTATTTCTTGATGAATTGCCCGAGTTTGAACGTAAGGTGCTTGATTCATTACGTGAGCCGATGGAAACCGGCACCGTGACTATTTCAAGAGCCGCACGGCAAATGGAGTTTCCAGCTCAATTTCAATTGATTGCTGCATTAAACCCAAGCCCAACGGGGTGTCATAATGATAAACGCGCAAGCCCAGAGCAAGTTATGCGTTATTTATCACGGGTGTCAGGGCCATTTATTGACCGCATTGATTTACAAATAGAGCTACCGCGCTTAAGCAGTTCGCAATTACAAAGTACCGAACAAGAAGAAAGTAGTGCCGTTGTACGGATGCGAGTAGAGGCGGCCTATAAGCTACAACTAGAACGCCAAGGTAAAGTGAACGCGCGGCTTAATAATAAAGAAATGGCATTACACTGCCCACTTGCAAGGCCACAACTGCAATTTTTAGCTAAAGCCAGTGAGAAGTTAGCCCTATCGCCACGTTCGTATCATCGGGTAATTAAAGTTGCTCGTACTATTAGTGATTTAAAAGCTGGCCAAAGTATAAGCCTTGACGATATTAAAGAAGCTTTAAATTACCGCGCTTTTGAGCGTTTAATGACACAGTTAACACGGTATTGAGCTTAAACCGATAGCATATAGCCTTTACTGCGAACGGTAACTATGCGCTTTTGATCTTTTTCATCATTGAGCTTTTTGCGTAAGCGACCAATTAATACATCAACGGTACGATCAGTTGGGCTCCAGTCGGGTTGGCCGATCTCTTCTGATATTTTTTCTCGGGAAGTCGCTTTGCCTGCATTTGCAATTAAACAAATAAGTACTTTATGCTCTGCTTCAGTAAGGCGAGACTCAATGCCATTTGGGATAATAAGCGTCCGGTTATCTGGATGCAGCTTAAAGTCGGCATATTCAATAAATTCTTTGCTTTCGTCCTGATTGCTATTCCTTATAAGGCGTTTGTGCAGGGCGCGCATCCGTAATTCTAGTTCGAGTAAGTCAACAGGTTTGCATATATAATCATCAGCACCTTGGGCAAGTCCGGCAATGCGGTCGGCTTGTGAGTCACGGCTAGAGAGCATGATCACTCCAATATCCGTTAAGGTATTAAGTTCTTTAGCCAAATGTAGGCCATCACGCTTAGGTAAAACAATATCAACAATGGCTAGGCTTATCGCGTCATTGCTATTTGCACGCAACTGCACCATGGCAAGGGCCTCTGCACCTGTTGCGTCGTTTTCAATAGTGAATTCAGTCTCTGCGAAGTGATTGAGTATGCGTTTGACGAGTAGCTTGTCATCTTCAACCAATAAAACATGAATAGTCATAGTATCTTAATTATCTTAAATGATAGCCGCATGTTAGCACTCATTGATAAAAAGGGCATTTTGCCGTTTTAGCTAAGTTTGTAATATACCCAAAGCTGAATGATTTAATTAGGCGCTATAGAGCTATAGTGCCTAATTGAAACCTGCAACTTAATTAGGGTAGAGGTATTCCCACCACTGTGGCTCATCTTTTAAATTTTTATCAAAATAAGCAAGCATAGTGCTCCACCAATCAAAGCGCTTATCACGGGAAAAAATTTGATGATTAGCCCCCTTGTATTCAATTAAGTCAACGTCTTTGCCTAATAGTTTAAGTGCGGTATACATATTATGGCTTTCGCCTACTGGCACGTTGGTGTCAGCATCGCCGTGTAAAAGTAATAGTGGTGTGGTTACTTTGTCTGCATGAAATACAGGGCTGCGCTGGCTATAAAGTTCATTATTATTCCATGGGAAACTATTTTTAGAAGCTTCGCCTGAATATAAATAGCCCCACCAACCTTGGCCCCAATAGGAGGTAATATTTGAAATACCAGCATGAGCAATTGAAGCGCTAAACATATCGGTTTTTGTAGCAAGTAACATGGTTATAAAGCCGCCGTATGAAGCGCCTAAATTTCCTAAACGATTTTTATCAATAAATGAATACTGTGCAAGCAATGCTTGTGTGCCTTGCATAATATCATCTACAGTATATTGCCCCCAAGCATTAACATGCTTAGCTGAAAACTCTTGGCCAAAACCTGTTGCGCCGGTGGGCTGTACTACATACACCACATAGCCATTGGCTGCCCATAAGTTAAATGGGTAGCGTCCGGTAAAACTGCGTGATACAGGTGATGTACCGCCGTAGTAATACACTAACGCTGGGTATTTTTTACTTTTATCTAAATCATTAGGTAAATAAACTCGGCCAGTTATTTCAGCGCCTTGTTGATTGATAAAGTTAAATTCTTCAAGCGTTGGAATATCTGTATTGGCGTAACTAAGAGGTTTTGAATCCCATACTGTATTAACGCGATTACTATTGAGGTTTAGGCGTTGTAATTTTTGTGGAGCTGAGGCCGAAGTACCTGTTATCAATAAAGAAGGGTTACGGTTTGCTGATACACTAAATTTCTCAACCACATCAAGGTGTGTTTTTATTTTTGTAAAATGGTTTTTACTGCGATCAAACAAATATAGCTGTTGGGTATCTTGCTCGGTCACTTTTACAAGTGCATCGCCATTTGTGAGTACTTCTACTTGTCCAATTGAAGGATCGAACTGTTTACTAAGCGCTTTAGCTTGCTTGCCTTGGTGGTTAACTAAATAAAGCTGACCATCATAATTATTAGCGAGCATGTTATCTGGCAAGTTTCGGCCTAAGCCTTCTTTAAAATCAGGACCTGCAATAATATAAATATCATCATTTGAATATTTGGCTTGGTTAAAGTTTTTATATTGGCCTACAGCGGCTGTTTTGTTGGTGGCAATCGTTAACTCAAGTAATTCGGTAGCCGGATGAGTGTTGGCTTGCATAGCTTGTACGTTTCTGCTTAGTAATACGGTACCTTTATTACTATTAAAGTCTTCAATGCTATGGCTTAGTGGTCCTTGCGTGAGCGGTTTGATAAAACCACTGTTGTTATCAAGTAAATAAACTTGGTAAGTCGTGCGTGCATACGACCAGCGGTCTTGTAAGCCTTTATAGTGTTTAGTTAATGAGTCACTGGATTTTGGTGATTTTGACCAGCTAAAAATTAAGCTACTATTATTATAAAACTCAAAGCCACTGGCTCCCGTTAGCTCTTCAGTAAGTGTATTTAGCGTTAGATTTTTGCGGTTAAGCTGCTTAAGTTTGCCGTCTAGCATGTACACTAAGCTTTTATTGTCAGGGCTCCAGGTTATATTGCTTGGTTGGCCTGACTCAAAACGATAAATTACTTTGTCATCATCATTTTTTAGCTCGGTAATATACTGTGCTTGATTAGCTGTACTATCACCATAATGGCGTGTTGTAACGATGTACTGTTTTGCGTCAGGTGCTTGCGAGATCATATTAATCGTAGCGGCATCAAATAATTGTTTAGCCGAGAGCCTGTTTTTAGGTTCCTTACTAATATTTAAGTTTTGGTGTTTAGTATTAGCAACATAATCAAGCTCGACGTTGTGCCAGTTAGCGACTTGCTCGGTAATAATAAGTATTTGGTGTTGACCAGTAGTTAGAGTCAGTTTGTAATTATTATTATCGGATTTTTGCTTAACACCATTAATAAAAAGCTCAGCCTTATCAATGCCTTTTAAAGTTAAGTTGCCTTGGCTAAAACGCGAGGCTGTTGCGGTAAACTTTAGCGCTTGAATACCACCTAAAGTTAATGCTTGCACCTTTTGTAAACTTTGCCATTGATGATTTTTTCCAAAAAGAGATAACTCACTCTGTACAGACTGTAATGCAGGCAATAGGCTGTTTACAATGGCATTTCTGTGCTCAGTTTGATAGGGTTTGTGTTGCATATCAGCAGCCAGAGGGCCAATGAAATTGATGTTGTTTTTATCAAGCGGTTCAGCAAATAGCTGACTACTTAAAGTGCAAAAAGAAAGTAGAATTAAGGTCTTTTTTATATACTGCAGTCTTTTTGCAGCAAGTGCGTTAAACATAATGATTGAGCCTAATGTAGGTAATTAGCCAAAATATATCATGGCTAAAATATTGGTGAAAATTCTCTGCGATAATCAACATTACTTTTAGATGCTTTAGCTAGTATTTTAGTTAGGTAATAAGGAACCCTTGTGACGCTATTGATAATATATATGACCGCCGCTATCGTGATTTCTTTTTTATGCTCAGTTATGGAAGCTGTGTTACTTAGTATTACGCCAAGTTATATTGCACTGTTAAATAAAGAACGCCCAAATTTAGGCAAACGGATTGCGTATTTAAAAAATAATATTGATCAACCGCTAGCCGCAATTTTAACCTTAAATACCGTTGCACATACAGCAGGAGCTGCAGGCGTTGGTGCTCAAGCTGCAGTGGTTTTTTCAGATGCGGCAGTAGGTATTGCGTCGGCTATCATGACTTTTTTAGTGTTAGTGCTGTCTGAGATTATTCCAAAAACTCTAGGAGCAAACTATTGGCGAGCATTAACCCCTGTTGTTGCCCGCTCGCTGCGAGTGTTGGTTATTTTATTAAAACCATTTGTGTGGTTTGCCGATAAGTTGACGGGATTATTGGGACGTAATTATGATGAAGCTTATTATATTCGCCAAGAAATTGAAGCCATGGCTGACGCGGGTACAAAGGCAGGCGCGCTGCATCAAGAGGAGTCTGAAATTATTCGCAGTTTACTGCATTTTCGGCACGCAAAATTAGATGCACTGATCACTCCGCGTACAGTATTATTCAAAGTACATAAAGATATTACCGTAAACCAGTATTTGCAAGAGCATGGCTCGTCGTCATTTTCACGGGTGTTGGTGTATGATAAAAACGGCGATGATATTATTGGTTTTGCTCATAAAAACGATATTATGCTGGCTTACCATCGAGTGTCTGAAGATTATAAAATTAGCAAACTAATTAAGCCTATTTATACCGTGCCAGAAACCTTATATGTACCGACATTACTGCATACTTTATTAGCTGAACGCACGCATATTTGTTTGGTTGTTGATGAGTACGGCGATATACAAGGTATTGTTACGCTTGAAGATATGATTGAAGCGTTAGTCGGCCTTGAAATTGTTGATGAACACGACCAGTCAGAAAATATGCAGCATGTTGCCAAGCTGCGCTGGCAGCAACGGGTTGCACAAAATAAAAACATAGTTTGCGATGATGAAAAACATCAGTACGGTGAAAATTAACGACGGCTTAAATTTTTTGAGCTTGCCATGAGTGTCCACGACTCTGCCCAGCGAATAAACTCATCCTTCCCTTTCGGATGGCAAATTAAAAAGCCTTGCATAAGTACATGCTCTTTAAAAGCGTTTAGAAAATTAAGTTCTTCCTCGCGTTCAATGCCTTCGGCAACAATTACTAAATCATTTTGAATAGCTATATTGACTAAGCTTGACACGATTACCTGTGAAAACGGGTCAGCTTCAATATGGCTAATCAAGGTGCGATCAATTTTTACTTCCGTAAACGGCAGGGTTTTAAGTTGGTGTATGTTAGTAAAGCCAATACCAAAGTCATCCAGCGAAATACCAAATCCGCGCATCCGTAACCTATTTAAAGTCTCTAGTTGGGCTGCGGTACAAAGTGCATGTTGCTCCGTTATTTCTAAAATTATATCGTCAACCGATAGGTGATTGAGCTGTAAAATAAGCGCTAATTTGTCTGGGCAACTCAAATCTTCTAGTTGAAAAGGTGACAAATTAAAGGCCAGTTTTAGATCAGATTTTAAGGTGGATTTTATTTGAGAAAAGTCGCTGGTGGCCTTTTCAAACAATTGAAAGGTGATCAGGTTTATATATTCTAAGTCTTCGGCTACACAAATAAAATGTTCGGGTAAAATAGCGCTATTTTGATTGTCAGTAATAACACGAGCAAGTACTTCAATGCTTTCAACTTTGTTATTAGCAAGGTTGACCTTGGGGTGATAAAAAGGAGTGATTTGGTTATGACTAATTGCGTGTAGTAATTGCGCTTCAGACACGGGTTCAGTTGGGCGCTTAGTATGATGCATTAAACTCTCAAGCTTTTGCAGCAGCATATTTACTTGGTTGAGCTGAACAGGCTTTGCAATGTTGCCAATTAAGTGAGCGTTATTTTGTCGAGCTAAGTCAGCAGCTAAATCAATTACTTTTAAATCCATCTCAGAGATAATGGCAATGCCACCGGGGTAGCGCATTTCACCTAAATGGCGTATTAACTCCATACCATCCATGTTTGACATATTTAAGTCGGTAAAAACTGCATCGTATAAGAGAGGGGATTTTTTTACTTTCTCTAGTGCCTCGTTAGCATCTAGACATAGGGTGACATTATAAACATTAAGCTCATTTAAAATAGCCTGCATCACGACTAAAATGGCTTTAGAGTCATCAACAATTAATATATGTCGATTGGGCTTCATCATATTCATTCCTTGAATGTGTGGGAGGAGTTTACTTAAACGTAGTTGATAAGGTGCTTTGTGTCAGGTTTTAGTTTGGATATTTCTTTGCTGAAATTAGTTATACTAGGGTAACTAACTAATACAACTATTGACTCTAGATGCTGCGTATTCAACTTACTTTTGGCAATCAGCCTTTTATCTTGGTGTTTTCAGGTAACCAAATAGTACAAATCTTTCAGCAGCAACAGGCTATTGCTTTTGATAATCCGCGAGATAATGTATTCCAGTTCACTCTAGATGAGCAACTCATCGCACTTGATACCACAAAAGTACATGACAAAACTCTTGGTATTTATATTAATGACGCATTTATGAAAGAGCTTGAGTTGCCAGAGCAAGCAACCGCTAAACCTAAGCAAGGTTTGCTGGGGATTTTTGCTCTCGGTTTTAAGTTGTTTAAAAGTGCCAAAGTAGTCAAAGTAGCGTTAGCTGGAGCATCAGTTGCGGGTTATGCATGGCTATTTACCTTTGAGTTTGCCTTAATGTTAATTGCTTGCTTAGTGATACACGAATACGGCCATGTTCGTGCAATGCAATATTTTGGCATTAAAACTAAAGGCATTTACTTAATTCCATTTGTGGGTGGCCTTGCGGTGAGCGACGATAAAATTACCACCCGCTGGCAAGATGTAGTGATATCTCTTATGGGTCCTGCGTTTGGCTTGATCACATCGATACTTGGCGTGGTACTTTACTACGTTACAGATATGCAAATATTTGCAGGTGTTGCGGTACTCAGCGCCTTACTTAATTTATTTAACTTACTGCCTATTTTACCGCTTGATGGCGGGCATGTATTAAAAAGCATTAGCTTTTCTATGCGCTCATGGGTTGGTTTAAGTATTTGTATTTTAGGCGTGTTGTTTGGCTTGTGGCTCAGTTACACCTTTGGTTTAATGTTATTAGTGTTCTTTTTATTTATTGGCGCGCTGGAAATTGTGTTTGAATGGCGCGGTCGCCATTACTCACATTTACTGCCATTAGATAAATACGGCCAAGGTTTCTCGGCTGTGATGTATGCACTCGTCGTTGCAGGCCATGTGGTAGTGATAATGCACTTTGCTGACTCTGAAAACGCAATACTAAGCCTACCGATGAAGATATTATCGAGCTAATAATTAAGGGTTATTACATTGACTAACGAGCCACATTAAGCGTTTTACTTAAATGTGGCAGCTTAACCATTTCTTTAAGCGTTCAAGGCAAATAGGTGGCGACTGTGTAAGTAAAAACAGTAACTCTAAGCGGTTTTCGTTTACTAATTGAGTTCGCTTATCTACTGACGCTAAATGCCTGCCATAATACACTGTCTTTTTCTAATGCCCCTAGTATAGTTTATAGTCAAGTCACCTCAAAGTGCGAGCATCGTTGGAGTTAAAAGCAATTTGGGCAAGGTATTGATATTAGTTAATCCCTTATTGTAAGTATTGCCAAGGCGTTATCATTATCGTAACTTATCACTTAGTTTTTTATTAGGATAACAGCAAGGATTATGCAATATATTTTTAAACGCTTGGTCGCCGTAGTACAAAGCCACATCGATCAGGTTAGTTGGCAAGCGGTTGCTTTAACAACTTTGTTGCATATGCTATTGATTTGGGGGCTACTGGTTTCAGCTGGCGAACTAGAGTTAACGCCACTCACCACCTATTTTTACTATTATGTAGTAACTACTTCAACGGTGGGTTATGGTGATTTTAGCGCTAGTACAGAAGCGGGTCGTTGGATTGTAGCGTTATTACAAATACCCTTCGGGTTAGCATTATTTGGTGTTTTGTTAGGAAAAACAGGGCAAACAGTTACTTATTTAATTAGGCGCGCTATGACAGGTGATAAGAATTTCTCGCATATTAATAACCATATAATTATTTTTGGTTGGCACGATACACGAACTAAAAAAATTATTGATTATATTTTAGCCGATAAAAAGCGTTTAGACAGACGCATTTTACTGGTAGTAACTGAGCAAATGGAGCATCCATTTTTAGCTAATCCGCAGGTTGACTTTGCCCATTTAAATAGCTTTACTGCGCTCGAAGAGCTTAAGCGCGTTGCGATTGATCGGGCCGATAAAGTGATTATTGATGGTCAAGATGACGACCAAACCTTCACTACAGCTCTACGCATTAGTCGCTTAGTGAATGAACAATGCCATATTAGCGCTCATTTTGATGATGAAACTAAAATAGAAATGCTATTAGAGCACTGTAATAATGTGGAGTGTAGCAGTGCTAAATCAGCGGAGGTATTGGTACGTTCAATGCAAGATCCAGGCTCTAGCCGTGTGCAAGAGGAGTTACTTTCTACACTCTATGGAGATACACAGTTTAGCTTGGTTATTCCTGCAGGTTTTACCGAGATGGAATTTGGTAACTTATTTCATCATTTTAAACATGATCATGATGCTATTTTACTCGGTGTTGCACATAATTTGAGTGCACAAAATATGGATTTAAATCCACCGCTAGATTATCTCGTAAATAGCGGTGATATTCTTCATTATATTGCTGTAGAACGCGTATTGAGTGATGAAGTAGATTGGCAGGGGCTTGTTAAATAATGTCTAAAGTGGCGTTAGTTATGTATTTAACCATCGTGCCACAGCATGGACATAAGAAAAAAGCAAAACACAGCACTAAGCATTAGGTGCTGTTTTATTCTAGTTCTTTAAGTTTATGCTCAACTAACGGGTCGCCGGGGGCGAGTTGTTTTGCTACCTCTAATAGCTGGATAGCATCATTTGGATGTTCATCTTGGTGTTTTATTGCCACATCAATAAGTGGTTGAATATCAATGTTTTCTTGATGCTCCTGCACGTGGGCTTCTTTTTCATCAATAAGAATATTGTGCGCTGTGCTTAGTAACCTAAGGCGATGAGCTGAATGGGCGTTGGCTTTGTTAAGCTTTTTATAATAGTCCTCTTTTAAGCGCAGAGTCTTGGTTTGCAAGCGAAATTGAGCAATATCAACTTGTTGATGATGAATAAAATCAACTGCCACCTGTTTATAAAAACCAAATTTATTCAAATAACTTGCGTGAGTACCATGGCCCATACCGAATGTTCGTAAATGTGTAAGCTGCGAGTAGCGCTTAGCATGCTGGCGGTCAATACGGTTAGTTGGGTCGTAAATAATATAGCCTTTGGCATTGCCTAAATCTAAGTCGTGGTAATCATTCTGCCAGTCGAATTGCTGTGCTATGTCTGTGCTTGAGCGGTCATCCCACGGCACCAGTGCTTTATTTTTAGTGCTAACGGGGTGAAAAAGCAATACCTGATCAAGTTTTAGTAACTTAGCAAAGGCGCCCACGGCAAACCCACCACGGCTGAGGCCATAACCTAAACGACAATTAAAAGGTTCAAGTAAAGTGGATAATTGTTCGAGGAAAAATATTAAATTACGGCTACGGAACCAGTTACTTTTACCTAAGTGCTGAAAGGCAATTACATTTACGTTTTGCTTTTGACCTAGGTGGTAGCCCCATGGCGCAAAATTGCTATGTAAGTCTTGCTCTTTTAGGTTAGTTCCTGCAGGTGAGAAAGTGAACAGTAGAGGCTTTTTAAGATCAACAAAATTATATTTAACAAATACATCACCAAGTAAATCACTTCCAGACATAGGTAGCTTGGCTTGTTGTTCATCGCCGTTTAGTGTTAACCATTCATCTAACCAGTACAGTAATTTCATTCGTCCTCCAAAAACAAGCCGAGAATTATAGCAAATACACTAAAAGAAGAAAAATATGTAAGCTTTGGCGTGTATGG
>NZ_JBQSVO010000056.1:0-22364 GCF_052376275.1 Pseudoalteromonas sp. AOP7-A1-14
GAAATAATATTATTAATCTTAATTGCCTTGTGGCGGCTTAAAATATCGTCAACCAAGTAATTAGACCAGCAACAAGAAGATGTTTATGAAAGCCTCTGTGTCAAAAGAAAATAACCAAAGTAATTTTATCCCAATGGCGATTGTTGCCATGTTGTTTTTTATTCTAGGTTTTGCGACCTGGTTAAACGGTTCATTAATGCCGTATTTAAAACAAGTTTTACAACTTAGCCCATTTCAAGCCTCATTAATTCTATTTTCATTCTATATTGCGGTAACATTTACCGCAGTTCCATCAGCAATGATTATACGTAAAGTCGGCTACAAAAAAGGAATGGCACTAGGTATGGGCACCATGATGGTTGCAGGCTTATTATTTATCCCTGCGGCTAAAACCCAAGTGTTTGCACTGTTTTTATTGGCGCAGCTTGTTATGGGCGCGGGGCAGACCTTATTACAAACAGCGGTAAACCCGTATGTGGTTCGACTTGGACCTGAAGAGTCTGCAGCGGCGCGCGTAAGTATTATGGGTATCTTGAATAAAGGAGCTGGCGTTATAGCGCCAATTGTATTTACAGCACTTATTTTAAGTGATTTCACCGGCTCTGTAGGTAAAGAGCTTAGCCAGTCGGAAATAGATGTCATGGCAAATAGCTTAATTTACCCTTACCTTGGAATGGCACTCTTTATGGGGGCACTTGGCTTCGCCGTTACTAAAATGCCTTTGCCAGAACTTGTAGACGACGACGCTGCAGAAGGTAAAGGGCATTTTAAAGCCGCTCTTGCGCATCCTAGTTTGGCATTAGGTGTAATGGCACTATTTGTTTATGTGGCAGTAGAAGTAATAGCTGGTGATACTATCGGCACATTTGCACTATCACTAGGCGTTGAAAAGTACAGTGTGATGACCTCATATACAATGAGTTGTATGGTGCTAGGTTATATTTTAGGCATTGCACTGATTCCGCGAGTTATATCGCAACAAGCCGCATTAACAATATCAGCTATTTTAGGTTGTGTGTTAACGCTGGCTATCGTATTTGGTGACAATAGCTCAGTAACTATTGCCAATACCCTAGGTTTAGAAGTATTGTTACCCGATACACTGCTGATGATCGCTGTATTAGGTTTTGCAAATGCGATTGTATGGCCTGCAGTTTGGGCATTAGCCCTATCTGGTTTAGGTAAACTTACCAGTGTTGGTTCAGGGTTATTGGTAATGGGTATTGCCGGCGGCGCATTTGGTCCATTATTTTGGGGCCTAGCAAGTGGTGGTGTTGACTCAGCCGAAGCACAGCAAGCGGCTTATATAGTTATGTTACCTTGTTATTTATTTATTCTTTTCTATGCTGTTAAAGGTCATAAAATGAAAAGCTGGAAATAAACAGCATTACTAGCTGAAAAGACAAAGTTGTAAGTTAGAAAATTCAGAAGATAAAAGTGATAGGTTAAAATGAATTTAAGCTTTTAAAAGAATTTCTATAATGTAGAAATAATCCCGTGTGTAATGCCACCGAAAGGTGGCATTTTTTTGCCTTTTATTTGGTTCATAACACACTCGTAGAAAATAGCTTTAGCCATCAATTGTATTGTATCTTTGCGATTTCATTGCACAAAACTTCGCAGCTGAAGCTGCTCCGACAGGAGTTATAGATCTGTGTATTATTACAAATGTAAAATTGCCACATAAATGATTTGTGCGATTTATATAATAAATTTTTGTAATATAAGGTTTTGATAAAAACAAGAAAGGAAAATGGGGCGATTGACGGGGTTCGAACCCGCGACAACCGGAATCACAATCCGGGGCTCTACCAACTGAGCTACAACCGCCACAACACACCTCGATTGGTGTGGCGCGGATAATACATAAAAATATAAATGTTGTGAAGGGCTAAAGGATAAAAAAATGAAATAATCTAAAAAAAGTCACAAATACACCCAAAACACCTCAATATATGGTTTCAGTTAGCATTAAAAGTGATTTAGGCAAGATATTGATTGCAAGTAATAATGATTCAATTGTTAAAACCAACAACGCAGTATAAATCGCCTTTAAACCAACCTTTTAGACTTTTCATAAAAGGTTACTTTCACCGTTGTTACTTACTAAAAGGGACTCCCCTTGTGGTTAAATAAGCCTTGATATTAAGCTTCTGTGTAGCGCTGAGTTCTGCATTAAACTTAGAGTTACTAAACAGTAAATGTTAATGGGTTTTTCTAATTGTATATTTTTTAATAAAGTGATAAAAAAAAAGTATAAAATCATATATAATTTCTACAGCAAATCGCTTAATACTGAATCTCAGGAGTTACAATGGATATGATACTTAACTGGATCAATGAAAATTCGAGTTTGATTATGCATTACGGCATTCAAGCTGTAGTTGCACTCATTATCTTTTTACTAGGTGGCCGGGTTGCCAAATTTTGTGCAAGCTTAACTGAAAGAGCCTTCGCTAAAAAGAAAGTTGATAAAGCTGTTGGTTCATTTGTTTCAAGTATTGTTTATGCGATTGTGTTCATAGCAACCATTTTAATGGCGTTATCGCAAATCGGCATTGAAACAACGTCATTTATCGCTATTCTAGGTGCTGCTGGTTTAGCTGTTGGTTTAGCATTACAAGGTTCGCTTTCAAATTTTGCATCTGGCGTACTTATTATCGTACTACGCCCGTTTAAATCAGGTGACTGGGTTGAAGCTGGTGGTAAGTCAGGAACTGTAATGAAAATCGACATTTTCTCTACCGAGTTTCGTACTCCTGATAATAAAGTAATTATCATGCCTAATTCGTCAATTATGTCAGGCGCGATTGTAAATTATTCACGTGAAGCAACCCGCCGTATTGATTTAGTGATTGGTGTTGGCTACGATACCGATCTTCGTAAAGCAAAAGAAGTATTAAAGTCGGTGCTTGATACAGAAGAACGTATTTTAAAAGAGCCAGCCTATAACATTGCTGTTTCTGAACTTGCGGATTCAAGCGTTAACTTTATTGTTCGTCCATGGGTGAATGCTGCTGATTACTGGCCTACTTACTGGGATTTATTAGAGCGTATTAAAATAGCGTTAGACGACGCCGATATCAATATCCCATTTCCACAAATGGACGTTCATTTTCACAAGCAAGATTAATTATATTAAGTATTTAAGGTTTTATTAATGAAATTAAAGTTTTTATCAATGCTAGTTGCAGCTTCAGCTGCAAGCAATGTCGCTGCAGAAGAAGTGCAAACTTGGCAAGTTACCAGTGAGCTAGGTGCTATTATCACTAGCGGTAATACTGAAACAACTACTTTAAAAGGTGGTATTAAGGTTTTACAAAATCTAGAACACTGGAATAACGAATATAAAATAGATGGTATTTATAAAGAAGACGAAATCGAAAACGATGCCGGCGTTAAAGAAGAGCAGCGCACTAACGAAAAGTATTCAATTTCTGCCCAGGGTAACTATAAATTAAGTAACGATTACTCGCATTTATTCATATATGGTTCACACGTTTCAGATTACTTTGGTGCTTATCGTAACGAATCTGTTATTTCTGCGGGTTATGGTCAACGTTTAATTAACCGCTCAGATATGTGGTTAAATGCTGAAGTTGGTCCGGGTTATAAATATTTTCAATACCCAGATAACAGTACTGAAGTTGATGAAAATGGTAATTCACTAGCGGGTGAGTCTGAAGGCGAAATTATTGCCTTAGGTAAGCTTGATTACAACTGGCAGATTTCAGATAACGCAAAGTTTCTTCAGTTAGTTGCAGTTGAATATGGTGATACTAATACCAAAGTGCGTTCTGAAACGGCACTTCTAGCTAAAATCAGCGGTTCACTTCAAATGAAAGTGGCTTACAACATCATTAACAATTCTGATGTAGCCGATGACAAAGAAAGTACAGATACAGAAACTTCATTAACATTGGTTTACAGTTTTTAAGTCAAAAACAGTTACAATGGCATATTAGTGAAAAAAGGGGCAATAGTCCCTTTTTTATTTGTCTTAAAATAATGTAGAATTGCCAATCATTTTTTTGGCCGTAGACTTAGGGAATTACCTACCTGTGAAGCTTTTTAATCTGTTCTTAACTGCTGTTGTTTTATTTACAAGTACTTTTTCGCTCGCATTTACGCCAAGCACTGCACAGATTGAGCAGTTCCAAAAATTACCTAAAGCGCAGCAAGAAGCGCTTGCTAAGCAATACGGAGTAGACCTTTCTACGATTTCCGGTGGCAATGCAAACACTAACTCCCAAGAAAAAGAAACACCGACTATTAACTTTCGCGAAAAAGAAGAAGAGCCCTTAACTGATGAAGAGCGCTTTAAGCCAAAAGAAGGTGAAGTAGAACCATTTGGCTATGAGCTTTTTGCCGGTGAGCCAACTACATTTATGCCAAGTGAGACTGCGGCAGTACCTGAAACCTATTTAATAGGCCGAGGCGATCAACTCAATATTAACTTTTACGGTAAAGAAAGTGAAAACTATGAAGTCATAGTGGATCGTGAAGGGCGTTTAAGTATTCCAAATTTAAGTCCAGTACAAGTTGCAGGGTTAACTTTTGGCGAAGTAAAAGAATTAGTAAAGAAAAAAGTTGAACAAGAAATTATAGGTGTACAGGCATTTGTATCACTTGGACAATTACGCAGTATGCGAATTTTGGTACTAGGTGAAGCGTATAAGCCAGGAAGTTATAGTGTGTCATCTTTAACTACTGTGTCACATGCACTGTTTATCAGTGGTGGTGTCTCGGATATAGCCTCACTTCGTAATATTCAAGTAAAGCGAGCTGGTAAAGTGGTCAATAATTTTGACCTATATGACTTACTTATAAATGGCGATAGCCAAAACGATATTATTTTAAAGCCAGGAGATGTGGTATTTATACCGCCAGTAGGTGCACAAGTCGCAGTTGAAGGCTTGGTTAAACGCCCAGCTATTTTTGAGCTCAAACAAGGTGAATCAGCTGAAAGTATTTTAAAAATGGCTGGAGGACTAAAGCCACAAGCTTACGCTCAAAAAGCCATTGTAGAACGGTTTAATAACCACAATAGAAAAGAAATTCTCTCAGTAGATTTTTCCCAAAAGCAAATTAATTATACCCCACAAGATGGCGACCGAATTCGTTTTAATCCTGTCAGCTTACAGTACGAAAATTCAATTAGTGTTATTGGCGCTGCAGCACGCCCAGGGCATTATCAATGGCATGAAGGTAAGCGTATTTCAGATGTATTTACATCAGTGCGTGGCGACTTATTACCACAAGCAGATTTAACTTATGGTTTGTTAGTGCGCGAGATTAATACCTCAGGTGATATTGAAGTACACCAATTTGATATTGCACAAGCAGTTGTTAAAGCCCCAGCACATGACCTAGCATTACAAGCGAATGATAAGTTGTATGTGTTTAGCCGCTTTGAAGAAAAAGCAGCAGAGGAACTCGCTCTTGAAAACTTAGCTCTTAGCGAAGAGCAGAAAAAACAACAGCTAAAAGCCAAACAATGGCATCAATATCAGCAAAAAGAATTTGAGAAATATATTGGCGTGCAAGAACAGGAAGCTCAATCAAAAGAAAAACTAGAAGAAGCGAACTTGACCCTTGCTCAATTAGCAAAACAACGTAAAGCTAAAGAAAGCAAAGGACTCGAAATTGAAGATTATGCCGTTTTCAGTCGCTATAATTTATTAAAACCAATAAAAGCAAAATTAAAACAACAAGCCTCAGTAGAAACTGCAATGCAACTTATCGAAATTAATGGTCATGTTGCTTTTCCTGGGGTGTACCCACTAACGGTTGGTGCTGAAGTGAATGAGCTCATAGCGGCTGCAGGTGGTTTATTAGAGTCGGCTTATACTAAGCAAGCAGAAATAACACGTATAGTTGCAGGTGATGCCTCGCAAGTTGAACATATCAAATTCAACTTACATAACGCTATGTTGGGGGAGGAGGGCGATAATCGCCTATTACGCAGTAAAGATAGCTTAAATATTTTCTCAATTCCTAACTGGCAAGAAAATGTAAAGGTAGAGTTGAAAGGTGAAGTGAAGTTCCCTGGAACATATACAATTCGCCGTGGCGAAACATTAACTAATTTATTAGAACGTGCCGGTGGTTTCTCAAAATTTGCTGAACAAAGAGCCGCAATCTTTACTCGTGAAGCTATTCGCGAGCAAGAACAAAAGCAATTAGCCAAATTATCAGAAGACCTACGCCGAGACATTGCACAAAAAAGCTTTGAAAATTCGGTGGGTGGAAATTCACTTTCTTATGACGAAATGAGCAAGTTACTTGACGATTTAGCTAGTGTTGAAGCTGTAGGGCGTTTGGTTATTGATTTACCACTTATCGTAGAAGATAAGCAAAAGCTTGTACTACAAGATGGGGATACCTTATATGTACCCAGTAAACGAGATTCAGTCAGTGTGATAGGTGAAGTTAATTACTCCACCTCGCACCTTTATAAGCCCGGAGTGTCATTTGAAGACTATATTGACTTAAGTGGTGGCTTTAAAGTGCGTGCTGACGAAGAGCGCATTTATATTATTAAAGCCAATGGCTCAGTAGTTATTCCAGACTCAGGTAATTGGTTTGCAGTTAATGATTCACAAACACTCGAAGCTGGTGACACGATTGTAGTACCGTTAAATTCAGGTTATATGGATAACCTAACGCTTTGGAGTACTGGAACACAGATTGTATATCAATTGGGTGTAGCGCTTGCTGCGATTAGTAGTATTTAATAACTGATTTTAATAGCCAGTTCTAACTGAGTATATTCTTTGTTTAATCTGGCTAAGTAATTCACTTGAAATGAGATAAGAATGAGTAAATACGGAAAAGCTGATAATCAGGATTTGCTTGATGATGAGGTAAGTCTATACGAATTGTTTTCTGTGTTAATGGAAGCGAAGTGGTTTATTATTGGTTTTACGATGTGTATGGCTGTTTTTTCAGTAGTGTACGCAATTTATCAGCCAAATATATATCAGTCAGAAGCTTTACTAACTCCAGCTGAACAGCAGCAGTCAGGTGGGCTTGGAGCTATTGCTGGCCAATTCGGTGGTTTGGCTAGTTTAGCTGGGGTTGATTTTGGAAGCTCAGCGGCAAGTAATAAAACGGATCTTGCTATAGCTATACTTAAGTCTAGGAGATTTACAGCTGAATTTATACAGAACCATAATATATTACCAGACTTAATGGCTGCAAAATCTTGGGATCCTATAAAAAATAGTATCGTATACGATGAAAGTATCTATGATCAAAGTAAGGATGAGTGGGTACGAGAAGTAAAGCCACCTTTTAAACCAAAACCATCGATGCAAGAAGCGTATAAAGAGTTTAGTGAAATAATAAGTGCTAGCAAAGACCCTGAAGCAGGTATGATTATTATATCTGTAGACCATATTTCACCTACAGTTGCACAACAGTGGGTTAACTGGTTGATAAACGATATTAATCTAACTATGAAAAATCGTGATGTTATAGAGGCAACCAAAAGCATAGAGTTTCTCACTGCTCAAATAGAGAAAACAAATGTGGCTGATATTCGAGCTGTTTTATATAACTTAATAGAGGAACAAGCTAAGACAGTAATGTTTGCAAACGTAAGAGATGAATATGTATTCAAAACAATAGATCCAGCTTTAGTACCTGAAGTAAAATTAAAACCAAAACGAGCTTTGATTGTGGTTATAAGTACATTTTTCGCTGGTGTCATAAGTGTTTTCTTTGTTTTAATTAGATTTTATTTATCTGGCAAGCGTTATTAAGTTTGCTTTTATATAAAAGTTATAAGTTCATATTCTAGGAGTTGTTGTGAAAATACTTGTTACAGGTGGTGCAGGTTTTATAGGCTCGGCTGTTATTCGCCATATAATCGAAAATACAACAGATTCAGTTATTAACCTAGATAAACTTACCTACGCGGGCAACTTAGAATCTTTAAGGTCAGTAGGTGGTAATGAACGGTATGAATTTGAGCAGGTTGATATTTGCAACCGTGAAGCGCTTGATCGTGTGTTTAATGAGTATAAACCTGATGCAGTAATGCATTTAGCAGCAGAAAGCCATGTGGATCGCTCTATAACTGGTCCTGCAGAATTTATTCAAACTAATATTGTAGGCACTTATAACTTATTAGAAGCGGCTCGTGAATATTGGAATACATTAAAAGATGATGCAAAGAACGCTTTCAGATTTCATCATATTTCAACAGATGAAGTATATGGTGATTTACCGCATCCTGATGAGCAAAAAGGTGAATTGCCCCTGTTTACTGAGCAAACGTCTTATGCACCAAGTAGCCCATATTCAGCAAGCAAAGCCTCTAGTGATCATTTAGTGCGAGCTTGGTTACGTACGTATGGATTTCCTACTGTTGTTACCAATTGCTCAAATAATTATGGCCCGTATCACTTCCCTGAAAAGTTAATTCCCTTAGTTATTTTGAATGCACTTGAAGGTAAAAGTTTGCCAATATATGGCAAAGGTGACCAAATTCGAGATTGGCTTTATGTAGAAGACCACGCACGTGCTTTATATAAAGTAGTCAGCAAAGGTAAAGTTGGTGAAACCTATAATATCGGCGGTCACAACGAAAAACAAAATATTGAAGTGGTACAAACCATTTGTAGTATTTTAGATATCTTAGTACCAAAAGAAACAAAGTACGCTGAGCAAATTATCTATGTAACCGACCGACCCGGACACGACAGACGCTATGCGATTGACTCGTCAAAGATGCAAAAAGAGTTAGGGTGGACACCAGCGGAAACATTTGAAACAGGTTTACGTAAAACCGTTCAATGGTACCTTAAAAATCAACAATGGTGCACCAATGTACAAGACGGTTCATACCAACGAGAACGTCTTGGCGAAATAGCAACACAAGCTTAAGGAGAGCGAAGTGAAAGGAATTATTCTCGCAGGTGGCTCTGGCACTCGTCTTTACCCGATCACTCAAGGTGTATCTAAACAGTTACTGCCTATTTATGATAAGCCAATGATTTTTTATCCCATATCTGTACTCATGTTAGCGGGTATTCAGGATATTTTAATTATATCTACCTCAGAAGATATAAGTGGTTATCAGCGATTATTATCTGACGGTTCGCAGTTTGGTATTAACATTACCTATGCGATTCAACCGAGCCCTGATGGCTTAGCGCAGGCGTTTATTATCGGTGAAGAGTTTATAGGTCAGGACGATGTTTGTTTAGTTTTAGGTGATAATATTTTTTATGGCCAAGGTTTTACCTCTAAATTACAGCATGCCGTTGATAATGCTAAAAGTGGCCAAGGTGCGACGGTATTTGGTTACCAAGTAAAAGACCCTGAACGTTTTGGTGTAGTTGAGTTTGACCAAAATAAAAAAGCAATTTCTATCGAAGAAAAACCAACTAAACCTAAATCGCACTTTGCAGTAACAGGCTTATATTTTTACGATAATTCTGTAGTCGAGTTGGCAAAAAAGGTAAAGCCCTCAGACAGAGGTGAGCTAGAAATTACCTGCCTTAATGAAATGTACTTACAGCAAAATAAACTTAATGTAGAAATGTTAGGTCGAGGTTTTACATGGCTTGATACAGGGACACATGAAAGCTTACTTGAAGCCGCACAATTTGTAGAAACAATTGAAAGATGCCAAGGTTATAAAATAGCGTGTTTAGAAGAAGTTGCTTATAACAACGGTTGGTTGGCGGCTGAAAGCATTGATGAAAAAGCCAAGCAAATGTCTAAAAATGGATACGGAAAATACTTAGCTGGGTTGTTAACTAAATAAATGAAGTCGACAACCAGTGCGTTAAAATGGAGTGCTATAGAGCGCTTAGCAACTCAGTTCATTCAATTAATTGTAATGCTTTTTTTAGCGCGACTGCTGGGGCCAAATGCATTTGGCTTAGTGGGTATGTTGGCTGTATTTATTGCCATTGCGCAAACATTTGTTGATAGCGGGTTTTCTTCTGCACTTATTCGCCATACAGAAAGAACAGAGGCAGACTTCTCGACGGCATTTTATTTCAACATTATAGTTAGTTTATGTTGTTATTTGATTTTGTTTATTTCTGCACCATTTATAGCCGGTTTTTTTGCACAGCCCATTCTTAGTGAATTATTGCGAGTTCTCGGTATTGTTGTAATTATTAATAGTTTCGCCATAGTACAACGAGCAAAACTAACAATCGCAATGAACTTTAAAACGCAGGCTAAAGCATCATTAATTGGCGTAGTACTAAGCAGTGGTGTGGGTATTACCTTAGCTAAGTTCGGCTTTGGGGTTTGGGCTTTAGTGGGTCAAACACTGTCTCAAGCAGTAATCAACGTATTATTACTTAATATATTTTCCTCTTGGTGGCCAAAAACAGAATTTAGCAAAAAATCCTTTGATTATTTATTTGGTTTTGGCTCCAAATTATTGGTGGCGGGGCTTCTTGACACAATTTATAAAAACATTTATCAAGTTGTGATAGGTAAGCAATTTAGTGCATCACAAGTAGGATTTTTTACCCAGGCGAACCAATTAGCTAGTGTGCCAGCAATGACATTAACGACGGTTATACAACGTGTTACTTACCCCATGTTGAGTAATATCCAAAACAATGTTAATAAGTTTGAAAATACTTATGTATTAACATTAAGGATGGCAGCATTAATTGTATTCCCACTAATCGTAGGTTTAGCTATTTCAGCGACGCCTCTTATTGATGCTGTACTTGGTGAGCAATGGCTGCCTGCAGCAGAATTACTTGTCATTTTGTGTTTTTCTTTCATGTTATATCCAATACATGCAATAAACTTAAATCTACTTAACGTAAAAGGCCGTTCAGATATATTTTTAAAGCTAGAGATTATTAAAAAAAGTTTAATAACGTTAATGCTGTTCATTACCGTGCCTATGGGCGTTAAAGCCATGTGTATTGGCATGGTCATTAATTCTTATATCGCCTTTTTTATTAACTCATATTACACAGGTCAATTTAGCCGCTTAAAAACAGGCCAACAGTTAGTGGCATTAATGCCCATTTATATAAGTGTGATGGTTTGTGCGAGTACAACATATTTAGCGGCAAACTACATAGTAACTAAATTTACATTAAGTCCTTATATACATTTATCAATAAATTTGGTCATGATGCCTATTCTTTATATTATTATTGTTCGCGCAACGCAAAGGGATTTATATTCTCAAATTATGGCTATTATATTTAAAAGAAAGGTGAGTTAAATATGGATAAAATTACTGTAACTTCACCATTGTTACCCCCGCTAGAGGAGCTAACCCCCTACCTTGAAGATATTTGGCAGCGTAAGTGGTTAACGAATAGTGGTCATTATCATCAGCAATTAGAGCAAGTCTTGTGTGAATACCTTGATGTTCCTTATATTAGTTTGTTTTCTAACGGAACGTTAGCACTTATTACCGTATTGCAAGCACTTGAGCTGAAAGGTGAGGTTATAACCACGCCTTATACTTTTGTTGCAACAGCCCATGCCATTAAATGGAATAACTTAACCCCCGTTTTTGTTGATGTTGATCCTGAAACGTTTAACTTAGATCCTAAAAAAGTTGAAGCTGCAATTACCGATAAAACCTGTGCAATTTTGCCTGTGCATGTATATGGTACACCGTGTGATAATGACGCTATACAACAAATAGCCAATAAGCATAATTTACACGTTGTGTACGACGCCGCTCATGCATTTGCAGTAAAAGAGAATAACCAATCTATTTTAAATTATGGTGATTATTCTATTTTAAGCTTTCACGCAACTAAAGCCTATTCAACTATTGAAGGCGGCGCGGTAGTTTGTAAAACGTTAGAAGAAAAAAATAAGCTCGATCAATTAAAAAACTTTGGTTTTGAATCTGAAACACAAATTAGCATGTGTGGTATGAATGCAAAACTAAATGAAGTCCAAGCCGCTTTTGGTCTTGTCGCGTTAACAAAAATTGACGATGCTATTGCTAAAAGAAAAACGATAGCCTCTAAATATAATGAGACACTGAACGAAGTAAACGGTATTTCACCGCTTATATGTAAAAATAACATTGAGCAAAATTATTCATATTATCCAATAGTTATTGATGAAGCCGTTTACGGTATGAGCCGCGATGAACTATTAGAAAAACTTCAGCAGAATAATATTCTCGCAAGACGTTATTTTTATCCTTTAGTGACGGATTTTGAAATATATAAGCCATACAAAGTTGATGCACCTATTGCTCAATCGATATCTGATAATGTTCTTTGTTTACCGATCCATAACGATATCTGTAGCAAAGATTTAAAGAAAGTTATTGAGGTTGTCTGTGGTTAGTTTGTTAAAAAATACTGATTATAACTATTTATTAAACCTCTTAATTGCAGTTGATAGCGATTTTTACCCGTCTTTAAGTTCTAGAGTGAACTTGGAGCAATATACCTCAAAACTACTTGAAAAAGGGCGTGTTTTCGGTGTTTATAAAGAAAACAAATTAATTGGTGCTGTTGCTATCTATATGAATGATGTAGATAACAAAGTTAGCTATTGCCCATTTATTGCAGTCTTACCTGATTTTAGAGCACAAGGTATTAGTTTGTTATTAATTGAATCAGCTATTGCAGAATTAAAACGTCAAGAATTCAAAAAGCTATCTTTAACAGTCAGAGCAGATAGCCCAGCAAGTAAATTATATAAAAAAGTGGGCTTTGTAATTATTAAAAATTTTAATTATGACAAAACTGATATTCAAGGTTATGAAATGGAGTTAACAATATAATGTCTTCGTTAATAACTCCGTTGATAAAAGTTAAGTACTTAGGTTTAAATTTATTCATAAAACGTGATGATCTATATCCTATTTCTGGTGGTGGAAATAAAGGTCGAAAATTAGCGTATATTTTACAAAAGTGTTTAAACGATAACTGTAATGCTGTAGTCACCTGTGGTGGTGAGCAATCAAACCATGTAAGAGCGACTGCTATTCGCTGCAAAGAGTTAGGCCTTGCCTGTACTATTGTTATTCATGCGCCTAAGCCAAAGGTTATTGAAGGTAACTTAAAGCTCCTACACATATTAGGTGTTAAAATAGTTTTTTGTAGTATGTCAGATGTATCGAATGTAATGGATGCTGAAATGGCTATGCATCGCCAGCAAGGTCTGACCCCTTTTTATATATGGGGAGGGGGTCATTGTATCGAAGGAACTAACGCTTACGTTGATGCTGCTTTTGAGGCGCAAAACCAATCAACAGTACCGTTTGACTATGTTTTTCATGCAAGTGGTACTGGTGCAACGCAAGCAGGTTTGCATGTAGGTTTTAAGCAAATAAATTCAGCTACTCAGGTTGTCGGTATTAGTGTCGCGAGAGAAAACCCAAGGGGTACTGAAGCAATTACAGGCTCTGTTTTAGACTATGTTAAACACCACGGTTTAAACGAAAGTTTACGTGATGATGTTATCTTTGATGATAATTTCACGTGTGGTGGTTACGAAAAAAATAATATAGAGCAGTTAAATACTATAAAGAAAGTAGCAGAGCAAACAGGGATAATCCTTGACCCAACATATACAGGAAAAGCCTGGTATGGAATGGAGCAATATATTAACTCAGGGAAAGTAAAAACTGGTAGCAATGTTTTGTTTTGGCATACTGGTGGTTTATTAAACTTAATGGCATCAAAATTTATATGAATATATTATTAACATCCGTTGGCAGACGCACTTATTTAGTTGAGTACTTTAAGACCGCGCTGGAAGAATTAAATGGAAAAGTTCATGCGGCAAATAGTGTTGAAACTTACGCTTTGAGTCAAGCCGATGCTTTTACGTTAACGCCGCAAATTTATTCTGACACCTACATATCATTTTTACTTGATTACTGTAAAAAAAATGATATCTCGGTGATTATCTCGCTTTTTGATATAGATTTACCCATATTAGCAAACCATAAAAAAGTGTTTAAAGAGCAGGGGATCGACGTTATTGTATCAGAGCCTGAAGTTATTGATATTTGTAATGACAAATGGAAAACCTATCAGTTTTTAACAAAACATAACATTAAGACCCCGAAAACGTATATCGCGCTTACCGAAGCGAGTGACGCATTAAGCTTAGGTGACTTACAGTATCCTGTAATAATTAAGCCGCGTTGGGGGATGGGCTCTATAGGTATTTATAAAGCGGAGGATCAAGAAGAGTTACGTGTGCTTTATAAAAAAGTACAAAATGAAATTGAATCATCCTATTTAAAATTTGAATCAAATACAGATATCAATAATGCCATTTTAATACAGCAATGCATACAAAGTGATGAATACGGTATTGAAGTAATAAATGACTTACAAAAAAACTATGTTACAACATTTTGTAAGCATAAATTAGCGATGCGCTCAGGTGAAACAGACCAAGCCATGACGATTGAAAATACTAAGCTGTCAAAGATAGGACAAAACCTATCATTAGCACTTGGTCATATTGGCGTGCTTGATTCTGATTGCTTAGTTGAAAATGATGAGTTTTACGTGCTGGAGTTGAATGCCCGTTTTGGTGGGCAATACCCGTTTTCACACTTGGCGGGTGCAAATATACCACAGCAAATTATAGATTGGTGCGCTGATAAAGGTACTGTTTTAAATAATGTGACAATAACACCGAATGTCGTAATGGCTAAAAATATTCAACCGGTAATCCTTTAATCGAATGATGCGTTTGTTAAGAGTCAATTCATATTGCAAAGTATTATTAGGAGAGAGTTAAGTGCCAGACAAGTTATTTAATATTGATGCTTTTAGAACTGAACCACTACCAACCGAAGCCGAAGTAATGGCCAACTGGCAAGGTGATATTGAAAAGCCTATGGTCAGTATACTGTGCAATACTTACAATCAAAAAATATATATTGAAGATGCTTTCAGAGGTTTTTTGATTCAACAAACAGGCTTCGTTTTTGAGGTGATTATCCACGATGATGCTTCAACAGATGGCACGAGTGATATTGTTAGAGAGTATGCAAAACGTTATCCTAAAATTTTTAAACCTGTCATTCAAACTGAAAACCAATATTCACAAAAGAAAAAAATAATAAGTATCTCTGCTTCTTACGCAAAAGGTGAATATATAGCTATATGTGAAGGTGATGATTTTTGGATTGACGAATTTAAGTTAAATAAACAGGTTAATGCTTTACTTGAACTCCCTAACCTAAAGTTATGCTTTACTGCAGCACTCAGTCTTGATCAAAATAACTGTACTAAGGTTATTGCAAGCTATAACAATGATAAATTAATAATTCCGTCTTCTGAAGTTATTCAAGGGGGGGGAGACTTTATCCCTACAGCATCGATAGTCATGCATAGTAGTGTAATGAAAAGCCTCCCTACTTGGTTTGCTAGCGCCCCTGTTGGAGATATTTTTATTCAAATAAATGGTGCGAAAGACGGTGGTGCTTTATATCTTCCTGATCATACAACAGTCTATAGAGTCGAAGCTCTTGGTTCATGGAGTGCCTCACAAAAGTTAGTTAGCGAGGATAAAATTAAAAATAATGTAGAGCTATTAGTTAAATGTTATAGCTTACTTGCTCAAGGCGGTACATATAAAAGTGATTTTGAACAAGCAATACTTAATGTTTATATTTCAAATGCATTAAAAGCCATATCACAAAAAAGGTACGGGCTTGCAAAATACTTTATAGATATGTCAAAAACGATTCCAATTAATAGTAAAAGAAAACTTACCCTCATTTGCTTTAAGTATTTTTTACCGCTGTTCAGATTTTTAAAGAACGCTTTAAAAAGTAAAGTATGAGCACTTAATATAGGTCATATAAATGCTCATAAAAACTAAACATATATTCTTTTTTTTATTAATCTTTTTATCCCTTTATACTGTCCGGATCGCTGGGCCTATATCTGTTGCTGATTTAGGTTCTATTTTTTTTGTTTTAATCTCATTATTAAAATATAGAAAGGTAGTATTGAGCGATTATAATATGATCTTTGTTATCTGGGTACTTGTTTCGTTTATATCGTCACTGAGCTTAATGTATGAAGGTTATTTCACGGTTACAGGGTTTTTCGGTACTGCAATAAGGATCCTTGTTTCACTTTCCCTTATGCTTTGCTTACCTCTTTGGCTCAGAACCGAAAAAAATAAGTTTGCAGTAGCAAATAGCTTGTCGTCTGTAGTTATTTTTCATAGTTTCGTGCAGCTATTATTTGTTGCGCTATTTTATTTAAACAAAGCACCTTTTCTTAATTTAGTTCCACATGGTGATCAATCTAATAGACAGCATTGGCTTAATATATACGACTATACATTTTACACCCGGTTTGGAGGTGTATTTGAAGAGCCGTCTTGGTATTCGTGGTTCATGGTTGCTTGTCTAGGTTTAATTATCGCGTACGAAATACATAATAAGGTAACGTTAATCACAAAAAAGAAATGGTTAGTTATTTTATTAGCTTTATTTTTTACTTACTCGATAGCTGGTATTGCATCTGTTTGTATTTTGCTTGCTTACAAAGTATTGAGTGGGAATGGAAAAGCGAAACTCCAAGGAGTGGTTTTGGCATCAATCAGCATTCCTACTATAGTGCTTTTAAACCCTGATTCTGCTTTATTAAATCGTATAATTGGAATACTTAGTGGTAATGATGGTTCATCAAACACACGAATTTTTGATGCATTTAGTAAGTTAAAAGTGATTCTATCAAATAATCTAAGTGGCACAGGTATTGGTAATAGTCTAGAAGGGATTTTATATTATGATCATGCACAACAATTTAATATTACTTCTACGCAAAATGGTTATGTCGAAGCCTTTGTCTCTACAGGATTAATAGGCGGTGCGATATTCATGGTGCCCTTTATTTACTTTATGTTTGAGAAGAAGTATAGGCTATCGCTCATTACAATGACGCTGGTTTTTTTTACAACAAGTGCACTATTTATAGTGGTAATGTGGTTTTTTATGAGTTTGTCATATTATCTATATAAAAAGCCAAGAAACGAAAAGAAAAGTAGTTCAGCCTTAACTTAGCTGTATGCGAGTAAATTATTTAATGAAGGTACCATGAAAAAAGAGTTAGTTATATCAACAGTATTTAGTCACTTAAGTAAAACTAAGCAGCTTGCTGAGCAATGCTTTTCTTCAACGGGCATACGTTCAACAATTGTATGCCAGCTATTTGAACTAAAGGATACAAGCTATCCAAATGAGTACACTCAAGCCTATAATATTATTTATTCAGAAGATCGTGGCTTAGCAAGAAGTCGAATGCTGGGGGTATTAGCTTCAAGTGCAGACTTAATTTGGATCGCCGATGATGATATAGAAGTGATTCCTCAGGGAGCCGAAGAAGCTTTTCATGCATTAGAAGTAAGTAATGCTGATTTTATAACCACTAAATATGCTATTAATGAGTCTCAGGAACGTAAAAAGTATTCAGATTCAGAGTATAAACATAATCGAATAAGTGCGATGAAAGTAAGTTCGATAGAAATATTTGTTAACAAAAACAAGATCCTTAACAAGGGGGTTGCCTTTGATACTCGTTTCGGTTTAGGTGCGCATTATAAGTCTGGCGAAGAAAATGTGTTCCTTACTGATATTTTATCTAAAGGTGGACAAGGTCATTATGTACCAATTATGACGTCGTATCATCCCGATGAAACATCAGGAGGTGATTTTAAAAGTCCGCAAGCAAATGAATCTAAAGGGGCGATATTTCGCAGAGTTTTTGGCTTTTATGGTATCCCATTGTTAATTGCTTTTTATTTAAAAAGGTTGCTGAAAAAAGAAATTAGATTAGCTTGTTTTTTTTCCACACTACTTGTCTCATTTAGAGGTTTTTTTGAATTTAAATAATGTTTTATACTTTATTACACTTTGTATTATAATTATTATAAATATTCACTTATTACTTAGTAGTTAGGCTTGTTTTTGTGACTCAACGAAACCGCAAAATCATTTAGGTGGTATTATTGCCACTCAAGCAGAGATGCTCTATGACAAAATAGCGTGGCACTTTTTCAAGAATTTAAACTTTATAAAAAAACTAATCTCTGATGAATATTCATTTCCAGAAGCTGCTCGTTCACTAGACGCTGGTGAAACAGCCCTTCATCGCAGGGTTAAACAATTATAAGTCCAAGGAGATTACCCCACAACATTGCGCTCAATTAGAAACAGTTGTATCAAAGTCCTTTTTTAACAAGCTTCTAAAAAGTAGGCTTTTATGTATAATGCACGTTTTTTTAGCTTTGTAGTTATTTTGGTTTACATATTGTAACAGTATTTTCTTTTTGGATGTGTTCTGATGGTCTCAGAACTAAACTTTGCTATATCTAGGGTTAAAATGTCGGCGATTGTTTTTTCATTCTGCATAAGTTTTATTTCAATTTTATTAATGAAACCTTTTGCTTTTCGTATTGGTTTAGTAGATGAACCTAATTATCGAAAGAACCATAATGGATCCATTCCTTTAATTGGAGGGCTCTCTGTTTTTTCTGGTGCAGCATTTAGCTCTGTATTATTTTTAGACTTAAACCTTCAGCTCCAATTCTTTCTTTTCGCAGCTTTTGCATTGCTTGTGTTGGGAGCTTTCGATGATAAATATGATTTGTCCGTAAAATCCCGTATTGCAGTCCAAGTTTTACTTTCTTTTTTAATGGCGTATTTCACTGGTTTATCAATATCAGACCTTGGGAATCTAGGCGGCGCTGGGGATATAAAGTTGGGTGGCTTTTCTATCGTTTTCACCTGCATCGCTGTTATTGCAGCAATTAATGCATTTAATATGATTGATGGTATTGATGGGTTGGTAGGTACTCTTAGCTTTATATCATTCGGCTTTATTAGCTGGTTTCTGTTTTCAGAGCAAAATTCTTGGTATTTGCTCGCTTTATTGTTCATGGCATCACTAAGTGCATTTTTGGTATTCAATTTGCGCTGGCCATTTAAAGGCGTTAATAAAATTTTCATGGGTGATGCTGGCAGCATGCTAATTGGCTTCTCTGTCGTATGGTTGTTAATAGTGGGTACCCAGGTTGAGAATAAGGCTTTTAACCCTGTTACATGTTTGTATTTTATAGCTATACCTCTTATGGATATGGCTGCAATAATGTATCGAAGAATAAAAAAGGGTAAGTCACCGTTTAAGCCAGACCGTGAGCATTTGCACCATATATTTGAAAGGGCTGGGTACTCTCGAAAACAATCATTATTTTATATCGCGTTAGTTGCAACTTGTATTGCAAGTGCAGGGGCATCAATGGAGGCTTTAGGTGCACCTGAATGGTTTATGCTGCTCGTTTTTCTGACTATATTTGTGATCTATAACAACTTACTAATGCATATTTGGCGCATTGTTGCATGGATTCGCAAGAAGAAAAATGCCCAGATTATATAATATGAGTACCAATTATTATAAGTAGTGATTAGCCACTTCGCTTTAAAAATAAACTCAACAACTTCAATTCCTAATGATATTTTGTTTTAAATAGGAAAGTTATTTACTATTTTATGGTTTAATATTTTGAAAAATATAAAAGTTTCTATAATCACCGCTACATATAATTCCGAAGATTTTATTCTAGATACCTACCAAGGCATACTAAATCAAACATGTAATAACTGGGAGTGGCTCATCACTGATGACTGCTCCTCAGATAAAACCTTATCTATTTTAGCTGAATTGGTTAAAAAAGATCCAAGAGTGAAATGCTTTAAGAATAATAAAAACTCCGGTGCGGCTAAGTCTCGTAATAATAGTATCAAGCACGCGACTGGAGAGTTTCTCGCGTTTGTAGATAGTGACGATATTTGGACTCCAGATAAATTAGAAGTACAACTTGGTCAAATGGAAGCAAAGCAGTTAGCATTTAGCTTTACCGGTTATAGTTTAATAACCGAGCAAGGTGAACCATTAGAGCAAACAGTAGATAAAGATAACATCGGCTTTGTAAATTACGAAGATATGCTGAAAAAGAAAGCAACGTTAGGCTGTTCAACTGTGATACTAAAAATTGATCAATTTAACAAAGAAGACCTACAGATGCCTGATCTAAGAACTGGTCAAGACTATGCCTTTTGGTTAAAACTATTAAAAGAAGGAGCGAATGCATATTGTATCGGGGGTACTTATACATTATACAGAATTGTGAGTAATTCAATCTCTAGAAATAAATTCAAAAAATCAAAGAGACAATGGCTTATTTATCGAAGAGTTGAGAAGTTAGGGTTTATAAAATCTTCAGTATGTTTTATGTTTTATGCATACAGAGCTATATTTAGATGTTAAGTGTATTTTTTAATTTTCGAGTAAAAATAACGGAAAGTGTTAGTAATAATTATAAATGTACTATCGTAGGATTGGTAGGCTTGTTTGACGTTATGTTATTAGCACTAAACAGTCAGATTATTACTCTTTATAGATGAGCAAAAAATAGCGTTGCTGAACAATAAATATTTACCTTTATAGGGTTTAAGGGTAAGAGTTTTTTAAATAAGTCGGTTAACTTTATTGCTACTACTGATAAGTTAAAAGTTTATACAAAAGTAAGCTTTGTTATTATTGCTACACCTACGGATTACGTCCTGCAACAAATTACTTTAATACCAAATAATCAGTTAAAGCTGTGACCTCAGATGTGTTCTGTATTAATGCCTCTATATTAATAACTATAAAATAAACAGTACTTGTTGGTTTCACAGAAAAGTAAAAAAGTACTTTAATGAATTTAAGCAAATATCTGATATGGTTGTTTAAGCCCGTATGGTTGATAAGCCGAGTGATATTGCAGAGAAAGTTTATTTGCGCGACTTGTTTAGTCGAAATTAATCACCGCGAGACGATTAAAAATCAGTAACCTTTTCGTACCTTAAACCGCTCCTATGTGAGATTGTCTGATCTATTTTGCTATTTCGACTTTTACATCCATACCTAACACCTCTTTGTACTTTTGAGCTAACGCTTGCTTGGCTTGCTCGTCGCCGTGCACTATTTTTATAAGCTTAGGCTTTTTGTGTATGCCGGTTACAAATTTAATTAACCCATTTTGATCGGCATGGGCGCTGTAACCGCTAATAGTATGCACTTTTGCATTAATAGTAATACGTGTATCGTTTATATAAACATAACCATTTTTAGGCCCGTAGGTTTGGATGTCTCGCCCGAGCGTGCCGCGACCTTGGTAACCTACAAATAATACATCAGTGGTTTTGTCATTTAAGAATCGCTCTAAGTAATTAACAATTCGGCCACCGCTACACATACCGCTTGCAGCTAAAATAATGGCTGGTGTTTGCCGCGAACTTAAATAGTTAATTATAGCTATATGCTCCTTGTGTGAATCAACAGTCGTTAGATTTTTAAAATCGAGCGGGTGCCTACCGTTTGCAATTTTGCGTTTTGCCTCACTATCCCATAGGTGCTTAAACTTTTTGTATTGCTCAGTAAAATTGGCTGCCATAGGGGAGTCGAGTATTACGTGAATGTCTCGCCACTTAGCCTTTTTAGATGAACTATGTATGAGTTGCTCTAGCTCGTATAGCAACTCTTGTGTGCGGCCAATACTAAAAGCAGGTACTAAAATAACACCATTATCGGTTACTGCGCGTTCAATAATATTTTTTAAAACTTTAGTGCGCTCCTTACGGCCTTGGTGGTTTTTATCACCGTAGGTTGATTCAATTACTAGGGTGTCGGCTTTATAGGGCGGCTTAGGTGAGGGGAGTAGCGGAGTATACGGCGCGCCCAAATCGCCTGAAAATACAACACGATGATTGTTGTTATCGCTATTTGTAACATCAATTTCAATATAGGCGGAGCCTAATATATGCCCAGCACGCTGAAACCTCGCTTTAACTTTATTAAATCCCTTGCAAGGTAGTTCAAACCACGTTTTATAATCAACAGCAACTATGCGCTTATTCAATAAGCTTAAACATGCGGCTATAATTTTAGGGTCGTGGGTTACACCCACTTTTAAAGCATCTTCTATTACTAAAGGTAATAAACTGGCTGATGCAATACTTGTAAAAACTGGCCCTTTAAAACCGGCTGCTAATAAGTAAGGAATTCGACCAACATGATCAATATGGCAATGGGTAACAATAAGCGCAGTAATATGGGTTATATTAAACCCAATTGATAAATCGGCTTTAGAGTCTTCGCCTTGGAATAACCCGCAATCAATAAGCAGACTTGTTTGTTGGTTAATAACCAGTTCGTGGCACGAACCAGTAACCCCATTAACCGCTCCGTGGTGAAGTATTTGCATTATGCTTCCTTGTTATCAATTTGTTATATTGAATTTTAAGGTAGAGGTAAAGCTATAAATATTCAAGGTTCTAAATATAAACAATAATAAACAATCATCGC
>NZ_JBQSVO010000057.1:0-22072 GCF_052376275.1 Pseudoalteromonas sp. AOP7-A1-14
CAATTTACATTGCGCGGTTTTTTTATTACTTTAACGAACTATTTATCTTTTATTCGTTATTTACTTGCAAGCCCCGCTTTTTTCTCGCGCTTACTTTTTGCTTTAAAGCTTTGAACTGGCATTACTGTTGGCTGCTCTTCTGGTAATTCTGGAATAGAGAAGTCAGCGTTCTTGTCAACAGGTAGCCCAATTTCTTGCTCATGAAGGCGCAGCGCAGCGAGTGTATCGTCGTGTTCTACTTCACTTGGACAAAGGAAAATCCCCATCTTACGTAGCTTTACACCTAAACCAATGCTACTTGAATAACGCACCATAGGCGCGGCCAATATCAGACCTAGTAAAATGGGTGATAACCACCAAAAGAATACTGGTGTGTAATAATATGCTACAGCACCCCAAGCTAGAGAAATAACCGTAGCTAGGAATGTATAACCAAGCGCTTCACGCCACGGTACCATACGACCCGTACGGGGTTGTGCATCCCAGCTTACTTTTTTCCCTAAAAAGACACACACTACAAAGTAGCTATGAAATACCATCATTAACGGCGCAATAATAACTGCAAAAATGGTTTCGATTAGTGAACCTGCAATTAACTTTAATGAACCACCAAACTGCTTATTTCGATGCACTAAAGTGACAATAATACCCATTAACTTAGGAAGTAATAGCAACACCACGGTAATAAATAAAAGCGAATTGATAAGCTCTGTTTTGGCTATTTGCCAAGTAGGAAATAATTGATAAGCCTGATTAAAATACACATTACTATTCATTGCACGAGTAACCGCATCAACTGTACTTAATACCAACATCGATAGCCATACAAGCGATGAAATATACGCTGTAGCGCCAAGTGCAAAGTGCAGTTTGCTCATCATTTTTAAACCCGATGAAGGTAACAAACCTAAATGTTGAATATTACCTTGCACCCAACGTCTATCGCGGATGGCGTAGTCTAATATATTACTTGGGACTTCTTCATAACTGCCTTGCACATCGCTTAGTAAAATTACATCCCAACCACTACGATGGAGCAAAGAGGCTTCAACAAAGTCATGACTTAAAATCTCACCACCAAAGGGGGCTTTACCTTCAATTACAGGTAATCCACAGCACGTAATAAAGGCTTCAACGCGAATTATTGCATTATGGCCCCAGTAATTGGCTTGATTGGTTTGCCAAAAGGCTGAGCCCGTTGCCAGCATAGGGCTATAAAGTACTGACGCAAACTGCAAAAAGCGACCAAAATAGGTATCTTGTCTTACGGGAATAGGGATAGTTTGAATTAAACCAGAGTTAGGGTTCTTAATCATGCTTGCGGTCAACTCAAGCATACATTGCCCAGTCATGATGCTGTCAGCATCTAATACGATCATGTGATCGTACTTATTGCCCCAACGCTCACAAAAGTCAGTTAAATTTCCTACTTTTCTGTGTTTATTGTCTTCGCGGCGACGATAAAAAGTCTGTTTTGCAATATCACCCAAACGCGCAGTAAGTGCATGCCATGCTTTTAGCTCATTTTTGGCTATTTCTTTATCTTGTGTATCACTTAATAAATAAAAGTCATAATGTTTAAGCTGACCTGTTTTAGCAAGCGAGCGTAAACTCACTTCAAAGCCTGCAATAACACGCTCTGTATCTTCGTTATAGACAGGCATAACCACAGCTGTTTTTGTTTGGCTAAGAGCTTGTTCATCAATGTTAATGGGTTTTTGACGCTTTAGGGTAAGTGGATCTATACGAAAAAGTTGCAATATAAAGCCCATACAACCACTACAAAATGCGGTAACAATCCATGCAAAGGTCACTGAAAATAAAGTCAGTAGCGCATATTCAAGTGGCGTCATACCGTTTGAGTTTAAAATATCAAACATGATCCACATACCATAGGCCGAAATACCCAGTACCAGTAAACTAAATAGCCATATTCGGGTTTTTTTAAGTGGCATTGTGGTATTATGCTTTTCGTTATCAGATGTCATTTTGATACCAGACATAGCTCCAGACCTCACTAATCTCTTTATCACGTAGCTTTAATGATAAACGCATATCAACAGGCTTATCTCCCTCTGGTGCAACCTTGAAAGCCACTCGCCATCCTTGATTATTTGGTAATTGCAGTACTGTTTTGTCAGTCACTTCACCTGAGTTTAAATTTAAGTTTGCTTGCAATTCTAATTCAGGTGATAAGTCGTTAATATTTTCACCGCTAAAATCTACAGTAAATTGACGGTGACTTTTTGGTGGCGGATTTTCTTCACCTGGTAATGCGGCACTGCCAATTCGGGTACGTAAAACCTGTGCTTTATGTTGTGTACTGAGTGTTGAATTAAATGTAGTTAAGGTATAGCTGAAACTTAATTCTTCACCGGCTTTTAGTGGTTTTTCAGGAACCCAATAGCTAACAATATTATCATTCGTTTCAGTATCGGTTGGAATTTCAACCAACTCTACACGGCCTTTTCCCCATTCGCCTTGTGGTTCTATCCAAAGGCTTGGACGGTCATGGTAATGCGCTTCAGTATCTAAATAGTTATTAAAGGTGCGGTCACGTTGTGCTAGTCCAAAGCCTTTAGGGCTGTCATAAGCAAATGAGGTTACGCTTAGTCCTTGTGGGTTATTAAGCGCGCGCCATACCCACTTGTTGTCTTTTGATTGCATTAATAAGCCATCAGAATCATGCACTTCTGGTCTGTAATCATCAAAGAACTTAGTGCTATTTTCACCGTGATAAAACATGCTGGTAAGTGGTGCAACACCTAGCTTTTCAATGTCTTGGCGAGCAAATATTTGCATCTGTGTTTTTATCTCGGTGTTTGTTGAAGGGGTGATTTCAAAGCGATATACCCCTGTAACTGATGGACTATCAAGCAGTGCATAAAGCACTATACTGGTTTCTTCTGGTTTTGGCTTAACAAGCCAAAACTCTTTAAAGGTAGGGAACTCTTCACCCGAACTGAGTGCTGTATCAATGGCTAAACCGCGAGCAGAAAGACCGTATGTTTGATCTGGTCCAACTAGGCGAAAATAAGATGCACCTTGGAATACCGCAACTTCATCTTTGTATTTGTTATTATTCAAGGGGAAATGAATACGAAAGCCTGCATGGCCAAGTTGGTTATCACCTAGGTCTTGCTTAATTTCTTGCTCAAGCGGTTCAGCAGTACCATCGTAGCGATAAAAGTCAGTGCTGAAGGGGAGATTTTCAACTTGATTTTCAGTATTTACAGTATTGATTGTGACCGGCGTTTTGTATAAAAAACCAGGATGGAATAACTGTACTTCATATAAGCTTTGATCTTTCCAAATTGATTGCTCAGGTAGAAAACGAATAGCGCGATAATCTTGATAATTAATGGAATTTAAAGCATCTAAAGCAACTTCCTTTGGTGGAACATACTCTTTTGAAGCCAGTTGCTTCGCTCTAGTTCCGATCACTTCAAACAGGTTTTCAGATGGAATGGTTATAACTGTCGGTTTTTTTACTTCTGTTTGATCCGTTTCACTCTCGGCTGCAACGGGCTTTGTTGCTTCATCGGTATTAACGTTTTCAGCTATTTCAGTTTTTTTAACTTCTTTTGCTGTTTCTGTATTAACTGGTTTATTTATTTGCTCTTGCGCAGCATAAGCACTACACGCAAAAATAGCCAATAGAGCCCCCAATAAGGTTTTCTTTTTAAACAATGGGTACCGGGTATTCGTTTCCATTAAATTTTTTCCTTTAGCCGTTTTACGCTTGATAAAGTAGTAAAAGTACTCTGCAAAAATTAAGCCTGAAATAAGTTGTTTTATTTCAGATGTTTAAGTTTTTATATGTCACCTAATATGTATTTCATTTACAGTAGCAGTCAAAAATTACACTCTAAGAGTAATAGATTATTGGAGTATGCTACTGGGTTGAAGCTGGCTCTAAGGTGAATAGCGCAATTTATTTACAAATATGATTAAGTTAATTTAAAAGTAAGCTCAATAGTGTAATTTATAAAAGAAAGCCAACCAAGCTTTGGGTTAGTTTAGCTGGCAATTCGAGTCAATTAGTTAGCAAAGCATACCGAGCTATTATTGAACTTCGCCTAGGCTTTGTGCATTAGCTTTACATTGGTTATGCGCTTCAATACATTTATCGCTACAGACTCTATGTAACATACCCTCGGCGGTACTTTGTTGCTCACAGCTTGTTTCACATTGATAGTTTTGTTGAGCGCACTGTTGCATCTCTGGATTGTCTATTTTATTTTGACATGCAGTTAAAAAACCAACAGCAAATACAACACTTGATACTTTTAAAAGTGACTTCATGTTTTTCCCTAAATTATAATTTTGATTGTTAAACGCTTAGTTATTTATATCAACTTGCAGATTATCAATTAATCTTACAGGGCCTAAAAAGGCCGCCGCTAAGATGACTAAATTATTATCATCAAGTGTAGCAGCTTTTAATGTGTCACGCTGTACTATGGCAAAGTAGTCAGGCTTCAGGCCAGCGTCTTGAAGTTGTTGTTTTGCATGGCTTTCAAGTTGAGCGTAATTCTGATTATTTGACTTTAGTTGTTGTGCGGTTTCACTCAGAAGCTTAAATAGTGCTGTGGCCGTGTTTTTTTGTTCTGGTGATAAATAGCCATTACGTGAGCTCATAGCCAACCCAGAGACTTCGCGTGTAGTTGGTACGCCGACGATTTCAACTGGAATCGATAAATCGCGGGTCATGGTTTTAATAACTTGCAATTGTTGAAAGTCTTTTTCACCAAAGCAAGCAAAGTCAGGTTGTACCAAGTTAAATAACTTAGTGACGACAGTAGCGACACCACGAAAGTGTCCTGGTCTAGCTCCACCGCAGTAACCCATAGAAATGCCTGGCACATCAACAAAGCTCTGTACGCCTAATCCGTTAGGATAGATTGTTTCTACTGATGGAGTAAATACGATATCAGTCTCAAGCTCTGCAAGCCCTTGTTTATCTTGAGTAAGGGAGCGAGGGTAGTTATCTAGATCTTCATTAGCGCCAAATTGCATAGGGTTAACAAAAATACTAACTACGACTTTGTCAGCCATATTTTTAGCTTTTTCGACTAATGAATAGTGGCCTTGATGTAGGTTGCCCATAGTCGGTACTAAAGCAATGCTTAAACCAGCTTGGCGCCATGCTTTAATTTGACTACGTAAAGATTTGATTTCGGTGATTGATTGCATTTATTTAAACTCGTGTTCAGCACTTGGGAAAGCACCACTTTTAACATCGCTACAATATTTTCTAACTGCATCAGGCATATTACCTGTTTCGAGTAAAAAGTTTTTCGAAAACTTAGGAATATAACCCGCTGAAATACCTACTAAGTCATGCATTACCAAGATTTGTCCATCGGTAGCATTACCCGCCCCAATTCCAATTGTTGGAATGGTTAGTTCATCAGTTATGCGTTTGGCCAACTCACTGGGAATACACTCTAGTACCAGTAACTGCGCACCTGCGGTCTCAAGTGCTTTTGCATCATTAACCATTTTAGTGGCTTGGGCGTGTTCGCGACCTTGAATTTTAAAGCCACCAAATACATGCACTGACTGCGGGGTTAGTCCTAAATGTCCACATACTGGCACACCTTGTTGGGTAAGAGTCGTAATTGTATCGTGCAGCCATTCGCCGCCTTCAAGTTTAACCATATTGGCGCCAGCGCTCATTAGCTGTGCGGCATTCTTACAGGCATCAGCGGTGTTTGAATAGGTCATAAAGGGTAGGTCGGCAATAACGAATAACTCGCGGTTACCAGAGCGTACGCAGCGAGTATGATAAGCAATGTCTTGGTTTGTTACAGCAAGGGTGTCATCTCCGCCTTGTAAAACCATGCCCAGAGAATCACCAACTAAAGTAACTTCAACGCCATTGTCATGAAACAGCTTAGCAAAGCTGGCATCATACGCGGTTAAGGCCGTTATTTTTTGTTGTTCTGCTTTCATTTTATTTAGAGTTGAGACCGTAATTTTAGGCATAATATCCTCGCAATTGCGCGCTAATAATTAGTTATAGCGGTAATTTTTGTAAATCATTTAGCGGCAAGTTCGCAGCTAGTGTTGATAGTGAAACGCCATCTGGCAATGTTAACGTGGGGGCAATTTCAAGTAATGGGTAGACCACAAATTCACGCTCACACAGGCCGTAATGTGGCACAGTTAAGCGCTCAGTGTTAATGATATCGTTTGCAAACAGCAGAATATCAATATCAAGGCTACGTGGCCCCCAACGATTTTCTTTTCTGACACGGCCATGATCATGTTCAATCTGCTGCGTAGCATCAAGAAGTTGCTCGGCTAACAAAGACGTTTTAATTGCCACTACAGCATTAACGTAGTCAGGTTGATCTTGTGGTCCCATAGGTTTGCTAGCGTAGTAGCTAGAGGCACCAATAAAATCAGCATTGTTAAGTTTTTTAAGTGCCGAAATAGCGTTATTAATTTGTTGTTTAGGGGCATTTAAATTAGCCCCTAGACCTAAATAAACCAGCTTCATGTATTATTCGCTTGGCTTAGGTGAGCGCTTACGAGAACGACGGCGGCCACGTGGCGCCCCTTGATTACCTAAGGCTTTAACCATGCTTTTTTGGCCATTAATATCTTGGCTTAAGTAGTCTGTCCACCAAGTAGCTAGTTGATCTTGTTCTTGCTCACCAGCTTGTACGCGCAGTAATAAGAAGTCGTAAGCTGCTTTAAAGCGTGGCTGTTGAGTGAGTCTATATGCGCGCTGACCTGCTCGTTTATCTAAACGCTCTTGAATATGCCAAATATCACGTGCGCCTAAAGTAAAGCGTTTTGGTACTGCAATATGTTGGGCATTTTCACTGAGTACTTTGCTCATGCCCTGTACGTATGCATCGTATTCAGATAGCTGCTCTTGTTGCTGCAATTGTTTTGATTTTTGAAGTAACGGAAACCACAATAGGGCGGCAAATATAAACGCGGGTGTGATTTTCTTTTCAGCGTTGATGCGTTTATCTGTGTTGATAAACATTTGCTGGATAAAAGTCTCTTCAAAACCATTTGGGTTTTTAGTAATGATTTCATCAAGCTCAGGAAACAACGATTTAAACAATCCATACTGGCGTAGCATAATAAAGTTTTGCTCGGCTTTACCATTTAAAAATAGCTTTAAGATTTCCTCAAATAAGCGAGCTGGTGGAATATGATCTAACAAACTGGCCAGTTTTATAATTGGTTTTTCACTGGCAGGCGCTATCTTCATATCCAGTTTCGTGGCAAAACGCACAGCACGTAGCATTCGCACTGGATCTTCACGGTAACGCGTTTCAGGGTCGCCGATTAGCTCAATTTGCTTGGCTTTAATCGCACTTAAACCATTGGCATAATCGTAAATACAAAAATCATTGATTGAATAATACAGAGCATTGATTGAAAAGTCGCGGCGTTCGGCGTCTTCTTCAATACTACCAAATACGTTGTCGCGTAATAGTTGGCCGTGTTCGCTTGATTGGCTCGTTTGGTTTTTTTCTTCAGCGGCTTCGTGATGACCACGCATCGTGGCGACTTCAATAATCTCGCGGCCAAATACAATATGCGCTAAACGAAAGCGACGACCAATTAATCGACAGTTACGAAAGAGTTTTTTTACTTGCTCGGGGGTCGCATTGGTCACAACATCAAAATCTTTAGGTTTTTGACCTAACAAAATATCACGAATACAACCACCAACAAGGTAAGCATCAAAACCACCGTCTTTGAGGCGATATAACACCTTGATTGCATTTGGGCTAAATTGTTTGCGCGAGATATTATGTTCGCCACGGGTGACAACAATCGGTTCGTCACTCACTGTAGCGTGCGGGGCACTTGCATCAGGGCCAATAATTTGTCGACAAAATTGAAAAAGCTTGGAAATAATAATCTGTCTCCTACAGAAATCATCAATTTGATTGCGTACAATCAAAAAATTAGACCAAGTATAGCGAATCACACCAAAATTGTGGCACTTACTCGACACCTATAGCCTGTTATACCTGCTGAATAAAACACTCGATCAATCTAGCCTTAAGAGGCTTAACCAAATAATAAAAGCATAGGTAGAGTGAGAGGCTTAAACTTAGGCTCGCTATCATATACTAGCAGGCGTTAAAAATTAAGCTGATAGACTTAAATTTAACGATTTTTATCGTGATTAATCACTGTGAATAGTGGATCAGCTTGTTGTGGGTGTTGGCTTACTTGAATTTCCATAGCGTTAGGAATTGCTTGTAACTGGTAATTTTTTATTGCCCAAGTGATCATTTGCTCTACATTGAGTTGACTAATTTCAGTATCAGGATTGAGTCCTAAAAACTGTAGTGCAGCAAATAACGCCGGCTCTGGGGATTTTGTTGAAATGGCCGGGGCGTAATTTTGCTTTGATAATTTAAAGCCTGGGCTTGTTACCGCAAGCGGTAAATGGGCGTATTCAGGCACTGGATTTTGCAGCTGTTTAAATAAACTTATTTGTCGCGCTGTGGGTTCAAGTAAATCTGCGCCGCGAACTACACGAGAGATTTTTTGCTCAATATCATCAAGCACCACAACTAACTGGTACGCGAATAGGTCATCGCTACGTTTAATTATGTAATCTTCGTGAGCCAAAGCGTTGTCGACGGCTACGCGGCCTTGAATTAAATCATGGTAGTGATCGGTTGGGTATTTTTGTTTAATGCGGATAGCATGGCGGCTTAAATCAAGTGCTTTATTTCGGCATTGACCTTGGTAAATTCCGCCCTGTAATTTGATTTCTTTACGCGAACATTCACAGCCATACAGTTGCTGCTCAGTTGTTAAGCTAGAAATAATATCGCGATAGTAATCGTGGCGCTTGGTTTGATAACTGACTTGCTCATCCCAATAAAGGCCATAAGCTTCTAAGGTAGCAAGAATATCACTTGCAGCGCCTGGAACCACTCGAGTCGTGTCAATATCTTCAACGCGTACGAGCCATGAACCTTGATTGGCTTTGGCATCAATATAGCTACCTACAGCCGCCACTAAGGAGCCAAAGTGTAATGGCCCAGAGGGTGACGGCGCAAAGCGGCCGCGATAAGCGCGCTTAGGCGCTGTATCTGCAACATTAAGCATCGGGTTAACTTAGGTTATTAACCGCGACCTGCTTGCTTTTCTTTTATTTCAGCAATCGTTTTACAGTCAACACATAAATCAGCAGTTGGGCGCGCTTCTAAACGACGGATACCAATTTCGATTCCACATAACTCACAAAAACCAAAATCATCTTCTTTAATTAAGTTGACGGTTTTTTCAATTTTTTTGATCAATTTACGTTCACGGTCACGAGTTCGAAGCTCTAAAGAGAACTCTTCTTCTTGTGCTGCGCGGTCAACGGGATCAGGAAAGTTAGCTGCCTCGTCTTGCATATGTGATTTAGTACGATCAACTTCGTTACGAAGGTCGTTGCGCCATGATTCTAAAATCGCTTTAAAATGAGCACGTTGTGCTTCATTCATATACTCTTCACCCGGCTTCTCTTGATATGGGTCTAATCCGGCTTGAGCCAATAACCCCATTCTTTTTTGGTCTGGCATAACTTTCTCCTAAATCCTTAATATAATGCCCAGCATGAGCCGGCGGCTATAAATAGCAGAATCTTATAAGTGAGGCAAATTTATTTTAACTTTTATTACGCTTAAAAGCTGGTTTAAAGGTTATTAATAAAAATATTACCTATAAAAACTGGCAATAATGATACCCAAGTAAGCAAAGGATGCGCCTCGAAATCGATTAGGTATATATGGTCAAAAATAAAAAACAACTGGTTTTATCATAAAGCGGCTAAAAATTTAGCGGGTGGACTTCTGATGATGGGTAGTTATCGTGGGCTGCTCTAAAGCGCGTTGAAGGCGGCTTTAATGTTTATCGCTTTGATCGTAGTGGCACCACAATCTTAACCGTGCCCCGTATATTGATCATCAAACGATGCGATCACTTTGATGATCAACCGTGTTTTTACTTAAGTATTGCGTTAAGACCGCTGCCACTTAAAGGTGGCGATATTAATCTTAATTTGATTGGCGAAATGGATTTATCCTTAGTTAAGCAATAAACGGAATACTTTCCACTAAGGTAACTTCCTTAGTCGAAATTTTTGCTTTATAAGCAATTACTTCAACCCCTTTATTTAGCGCTTCGTTAAGGAGTAAAGCATATTTTTCGTCAATATGTTTGGCGGCACTTACTTGATTTATGCCCTCGTGTAACACTGCAAATAACAGCACGGCACGATGACCTTGTTCGACCATTTCGATTAGTTCACGAATATGCTTTTGACCGCGTAGTGTTTGTGCATCCGGAAAGTACCCTTGGCCACTTTGTGGTGTATTTTGGCTAAGTAGCGTCACTGATTTAACTTCAACATAGCAGTTGGGGCGGTTGTCATCGCTGAGTAAAAAATCAATTCGGCTATTTTCTTGGCCGTATTTTACTTCTGCTTGAAGGTTGCTGTAATCGGTTAACTCTTTGATTAATTTATTATTAAGTGCTTCTTCAACCACCTTGTTAGCAATCGCAGTGTTGACGCAAATCAGCTGGCCAAACTGGTTTTCGGTTAGCTCAAGTGAGTGTGGGTATTTTCGTTTGATATTGTCGCTGGTGGAATAAAAAGCATTGAAGCCTGGCTCGGCACAGCCGGTCATTTTTCCTGTGTTGGCACAGTGGGCGGTAAATTCTATGTTATCGGCTAGCTGTAGGTCAGCTAAAAATCGTTTATAGCGCTTTAATAGGGTCGCTTTTTGTAATTGCTGCTGGAATCGCATTATTTAATCTCATTCGGTTGGGATGTGAGCACAGCTATAGTAAACTCATGTCACTATTTTAGCGTAAAGAGTATTCTAACATGTCTGAAAAATTAGTTGTTCAACTAAGCGAGCAAGCAGCCGCAGCACATTGGGGCGAAAATGCGTCACTTTCTTTTACTGAGCAAGGTGCAACCGTTCATTTATCTGAGCAAGAAACCTTAAAAAATGTTCAAAAAGCAGCGCGTACTTTAGCTAATCAAGGAATTAAAAACATTGTTTTAGCCGGTGACACTTGGTGCACTGAAAGCCAGTGGGCTTTTTACCAAGGTTTTGTGTCAGCTAAATCATTAAGTAATGTTGAGTTTGTTCAAAACGCACAAACTGATAGCAAAGAACTAGAGTCTTTATTAAAATCAGCGACCTGGGCACGCCAAATGGTTAATGGTACTGCTGATGATATTTACCCTGAAAGTCTTGCTGAGAAGGCCGCTGAATTTATTCAATCATTAGCGCCTGAACATGTTAGCTATCAAATTATTAAAGGCGATGCTTTATTAGAACAGCAATGGGTAGGTATTCATGCTGTTGGCCGTGGTAGCGTGCGCCCGCCAGTATTACTTGAACTTGATTATAACCCAACAGGCGATGATAACGCCCCTGTAGACGCCGCATTAGTGGGTAAAGGTATTACCTTTGACTCAGGCGGTTATTCAATTAAAGCCAGCGAAGGCATGCTAGGCATGAAGTGCGACATGGGCGGTGCTGCAACAGTGACCGCTGGTTTGGCTCTGGCCATTAGTCGCGGTATTAATAAGCGTATTAAGTTGTTTTTATGTTGTGCTGAAAATTTAATTTCAGGCCATGCATACAAACTAGGTGATATTCTGACTTATAAAAACGGCACTACAGTTGAGATTGTAAATACCGACGCAGAAGGGCGTTTAGTACTAGCTGATGGCTTAATGGCAGCAGGCGAAACAGGTGCTCCGCTTATTATAAATGCCGCCACACTTACTGGCGCAGCGCTTGTTGCTGTAGGCCAAGAGTACAATGCCTTATTTGGTCTTGATAAAGAATTTGTACGTGAAGTCGAAGGCTTTGCGGAGCAAGAAATGGAAGCTGCTTGGCCATTACCACTTGAAAAATGGCATCAGCAACATTGCCCGTCACCGTATGCTGATACAGCAAATAGCCGCGCCCAAAAAGGCGGTGGTTATGGTGGTGCATCAAATGCGGCAGGTTTCTTATCGCGTTTTGTGCCAAATGGCGGCAAAGGCTGGGTGCATATGGATTTGGCTGCGGCATTTAATATGGGTAGCACCAGTCAATGGGCTGCTGGCGCAACAACGCAAGGTATGCGTACCGTTGCACGTACTTTATTAGAAAAAGCGTAAAGTATAAAAAAGCACAATAAAGTCTTTAAAAGCGTCTAACTAGACGCTTTTTTATTGTTCATTTTTTGTAATTACAAACACAGACAAGATTTATTGTCTGGTTTAGGGTAAAATCTTGCCCCACTTTGTAGTTCGCTGGTTGTATGGGCTACACTTGATTGATCAACTCACGGGGTTTCTAATTATGTCTGATAAGTGCTACATCACAGCGCAACAATTGCTGGAAGATTCTTTTCGCGTTGCTGCGCAGGTTTATAAAGATGGTTTTCGTCCTGATTTTATAATTGGTATTTGGCGAGGCGGCGCACCTATTGGCATCGCAGTACAAGAATATTATGACTATAAAGGCATAGAAACTGATCATATCGCGGTGCGTACATCGTCTTATTACGGTATCAATAAGCAATCTAAAGAAATTAAAGTTCATGGCTTACATTACATTATTGAAAATGCCAATGCCGATGATTCATTACTGATTGTTGATGATGTATTCGATTCTGGTCGCAGTATTTTTGCCTTAAAAGAAAAGCTTTCAGAGTTAATGCGTTTGAATTTACCGCGTGATATTCGCGTTGCATGCCCGTATTACAAACCAAAAAATTCTAAAGTGGAAATGAAGCCTAATTACTATATTCATGAATCTGAAGAGTGGTTAGTATTCCCTCATGAGCTTTCTGGTTTAACGCCTGATGAGATCATTGAAGGTAAGTCTGATTTAGCCAAAATCCACGACATTTTATTAGAAAAGTAAGTGATTTGAGCTCAGCTTAAGTATTAAAAAACTATAAAAAAAGGCCGTAACGGCCTTTTTTTATAGCTGAGCAAAACTATCTACGTAGTCGCTGAGTTTAGCTATATCAACCGCTTTTAAACCATCACTTGAACGCTCAACTAAATCTTTTTCAACCAACTCTGAAACGACTCTGCGATAAGCGCGCTCTGTAGTGGCGAAGCGCTCTGCTTCAGCATTAACTGTGGGGTAGGCACGTAACAATGTAGGGTTGTTATTTTCGGCGCGTAATAGGCAGTCCTTAGCAATGTTATAGGCTAAAGGAAGAAGCAGTTTATCGAGATTTATTTTTTGATTCTCTTGAAACTTTGCCGCAATGGTTTGCGCTGTATATAAGCTTAGCTCAGGTTTCTCAAGCAATAAGGCACGCCAATGTTTAAGCTCGATAAGGTTATAACTTACGTTGCTAAAGCAGGTTACTGTGTAAATACAGGGGTTACTATTAAGCGCTTCAATTTCGCCAATCAACGTGTTATTACAGTCGAGTTGACCGAGTAATAAGCGCCGACCATTACCCACATCGTAACTAAACGATATCGTGCCGCTGCGCACCAAGACAAGCTTGGTGAGGGGTTGATCCTGGTGGAGCAGCACTTCTTTTTTGGATTGCTGATAACGACTACCAGCAAAGGTCAGTAGTTGATCCACTAAATAACTAGAAAAATGATATTGAAACATCAACTCTGCTCTTCGGACAATTGTCCTATTTGTTACACCTTAATGACGTTAACATTAAGAATCTAAGAATTTATGCTAACTTGCTAAGCAATTAACTTGGTTAATATACTTACCTCACTGTCCCGTGTGATGATTCATCAATAGTCATGAAGCATTTTTTGCAAGTTAGCTTTTTTACATTACCTTGATAGGCGCTAAAAGCCAATACAGCAATGCTAACCTAAAGCATAGGAGAGGACAAATGAGTTGGGAATATTTAGGGTATTTCGCTTCTGTTTTATTAGTTGCCTCTTTAACTATGAGCAATGTAGTTAAGCTGCGCTGGTTTAATTTAGGTGGTTGTATTGCATTTACTTGCTACGGTATCGCTATTGAGGCTTTTCCGGTGGCATTTACGAATGGTTTACTCGCTGTTGTGAATATATACCACATAATTAAGTTAAAGCGCCAAGCAAATATTGACGCTAAAACCAAGATTATTACTCCTTAGTAAGCGAGTTATCAGTGCTATTATTTAGCTGGTAGCGCAGCTCACCTGCAATCCATGTTTGCTCTACTTGGATAGTAAAAATCTCTTCTACAGGTACTTTAAAGTAGTCTTTATCTACTAAAATAAAATCAGCCCATTTACCTTGCTCAAGACTACCAATTTTAAACTCTTGATGCGCTGCATACGCGCCGCCAAGCGTAAAAGCGCGTAGGGCATCTTCACGACTCAAAGCTTCATAAGGGCGCCAGCCGTTTTCAGGTTGCATGTTATGGTCCATTCTCGTAATAGCCGAATATAAACCATCAAACGGGTTGGCAAGCTCAACCGGATAGTCAGAGCCTGCAGCAACGACCGAACCTTGATCTAAAAAAGTTTGCCAAGCATACGCGCCTTGTAGTTGTTTATCGGTTAAGCGCTGCTCTGCCATATGCATGTCTGAGGTGGCATGTACTGGCTGCATTGATGGAATTATTTTTAAGGTTTTAAAACGTGAAATATCCTCGGGAGTAACAATTTGTGCGTGCTCAATACGGTTTCTAAGCAATATACCACCGGTTTTTTTAAATACATTTTGATATGCATCTAGCACCACATGGTTAGCTTTATCGCCAATTGCGTGAGTATTTGCACTAAAACCATTAGTAAAACTTAAGGTAAATAATTCTTCGAGTTTTTGTTGGGTTTCGAGCATTAAACCTTGGTGGGTCTTTCTGTCAGCATAATCTTCTAATAAAGCTGCCCCGCGACTACCGAGTGCGCCATCGGCGTAAATTTTTACGCTTCGTATCGACATAAAATCATTAGGATCTTGATATCTGCCTGCTTTGAGCATGGTTTTTAGTTTCGGATCGGTCGCACTTAACATCGCCACAAAACGCAGCGGTAAAGTGCCTTTTTCTGCGAGCTGCTTATAAATTTTCCACGTTTGATAGTCAATGCCTGCATCGTGAGTTGAGGTTATACCTAAACTTAATAAGTGTTGGCCGGCTTTATTAAGGGCAAGTTGAATATCTTTATCACTGGTTTTAGGGATAGCCGTACTAATGAGGTTTTCCGCTTTATCAACAAATATACCGCTTGGATTATTAAAGCTATCGCGAATAACTTCTCCACCTGCAGGGGACTGTACTTTTGCAGTAATACCCGCAAGCTCCATAGCTTTAGTGTTAACCCAAATTGCATGGCTGTCTATGCGTGAAAGTACTACGGGTTTGTCGGCAATTATTTTATCTAAATCAGCAGCGCTTGGAAATTTTTTATCAGGCCATAACTCTTGGTTCCAACCTCGACCAATAATCCAACCGGTTTTATCTTTTGCAAATTCAGCTAGCTTTTCTTGTACTTGCGCAATTGAACGACTGCCTCGTAAATCAAGTTCAGATAAGTTATTACCAAGGCCAATTACATGGCCGTGAGCGTCAATTAGTCCTGGCAGTAAGGTTTTTTGTAAGGCATCGATATGCTCTGCTTCTGGGTAGCTGGCTTTTAATTTATCAGACCCTGTTTTTACTACTTTTCCATCTTTAATCACCAAGCTAGTAAATTGTTTTATTTTTCCTTCGTAAGTAGGTGTGTAGCCGTTGGCGTTATAAATAACGCTGGTGTTAGCAAGTACGGGGAGGGTTAAAGCACTGAGTAAAGCGAGTAATGGTCTCATTAGCTTATTCTTTTCTATAAATTTCTTTAAAACATTAACAGAGAAGTTCTAAACTGCAAATTTTTTAGGATAATAATTGCAGTTTCTACTATGCTTTCGCTTACAAATATAATGAAGTGAACATTCATATGAAGTCTAATTAGCTTTATATGAACAATAAGGTATGTATTTGCAAGAGTTACTGCTGCTATGGGTTTATAAAAGTGGTTTATTACCAAATAGTTAAACTTTGAATGGTTGAAGATGGCATCCGATATTATTAAAAGTATGCATACTATACATACTTTTAATAGATACAACTAAGCGAACAACAGCGGTCAGTAATAGCAAAGTGAGTCGATACTCTCACAAATGGTATTTTTAAATTAAGTTAATTTAACTAACTTAACTTACCGACAAATTTAAAGGGGAGTAAAGTAGCCTATGACGTGCTTTTAAAAGGGTTATTTGCTGGCGTATAGGGTAAACTCGGATAAAGAAAGTTTACTGTCTTTGTCTGAATCATAGCTTTGAAAACGTGACCAAAGAGCTGGATCATTCGCTGTTTCTGAGCGACTTAACAAGCCATCCGAATTGCGATCAAGTTGTTTAAACTTACTTAGAATATCAGCTGCATTTGCTTGGTTACTAATTGATATCAGGCAGAGCGTTGCCAATGCGGCAAAAAAAGGTTTTTTAATAATCATAGTTTTATAATCAGATAATGTAATTAATTTTTGGTTAAATAGCTTTTAAATTCAGCCAATGAGATACGGTTATCTTGGTCTATATCCCATCGCTTATAATTGCTGAGTAGTTGCGGTTGTGCCTCAAGCTCTGCATAGGTCAAATAACTGTTTTTATCATTATCAAGATGATTAAAACGTTGCGTTACATCCAAAGCTAAAGTGTTGCTACTAAATACGATGAGTAAGCTTGTCATTAATAGTTGTATTTTCATAATTTCTACCTAAAGCACGCTTAAAACACCTAAATAAGTAAAGCACTTGCCATAATTTAACTCCCTAAATTAAATCCATTTACACGCTCCCTCTGGGATTATGGCAAGTACTTTAGTGTTTAGGATAGCCAAATACGTTTGAATAGAGCCTTAATGTGTATCATCAATGTTCCATTTAAGTGAAAATTAATGGGTTTTGAAGTTTGTAAACTCTTGTTCAGAGAGCTGTTGATTTTCGTTTTCATCCAAATCATCAAATTGTTTAACAAGTTGCTTATTTGATTTAGCTTCAAGCAATGAAATTTGGCCATCAGCGTTAATATCTAATTTGGTAAAAGTAATGCTCATTTGTGATGCTAAAACAGTAGCACTGATTACTAAAAACATTAGTGAAAAAGCGACGATAAGTTGTCTCATTATTTAGTTCCTAAGTTACGTCTATTTTAAGAATGCTTTAAATTCAACAAGCGAAATTTGACCATTTTGATCGGTATCAATTTGCTCAAAGCTTTCGTGTAGTACTGCATCCTCTGATGCCTCTGATTCACTTAGCGTTGCGTTGCTGTCTTTATCTAACTCACTAAATGTAGCTTCAACATCCATGGCATAAGTATTGCCAGCAAAAAGTCCTATTACAAAAAGGCTTGTAATACTGACTGTTGTGATTGTTAACTTACTCATGGTGATATCCTTGTAATTACTAATTAAGCTAACCTTAGCAATAATAGCGCCACGTTTGTTTTTTTGTTTTATTTCAAGTTATTATATTTTTATAAAGTAGTGAACAAGCATATTTGCAAGTTAGTTGTGTCTTTTTTGCAACTAAATTTGATGTTTTTCTTGTATTTTACTATAAAACAAGCGCTTATATTGTCTCTAAATGGCGACATGTGGCTGTTGAGTTAATTCAGCTAGTGTATAAGCTATATAGCCGATACTATGTCGGTTTGTTGCTAGTGCACTACTTACGCTAAAAGTGGTATTAATTAGTTTGATTTTCAAAAGAGTTTTCAAAAGTGTTTAAGGAATACTCAATGCCTGTGTCGTTTGCCAAAAAATATCAACAAGTTTTAAAGTGGCGGCCAAGCTTGATTGGTCAATTTGTATGCAGTACTTTGCTGGCATTATTACCTTTATCGTTAGTCGTGCTGGTATTTTTAAATGCGTTAAATAAACAATTGGCGATAACTCAGCAAATAATTAGTGACAACTTTTTGGTTTCTAAAAGTTTTAATAGCTTAAAGCAAGAGCTTAATAGCCTTGAGAGGGCGACAAGACAAAACTGGGTTTTAAAAAGTGAATCCTTGGATAAATTAATTGTCGAAAAGTGGCAATCGTCACTTAGCAGTGTGGAAGATCTTATTTTACTTGGCCCAACTTCCGAACATGTAACTCAGTGGCAGCAGCTTAATAAGGTATTGTTAAATACACAAATTAAGCTGGTTGATGAAAAGCGTCAAGAGGCTAAGCTATTTATTCCTATAAGTGAGTTGCTTGCAAAGAAAACGCTTTGGTTACGCGAGCAAAATGAGTTACAAGTTACTCGCAACCAATTGGCGATTAAAGCGCTGCAAGACTCATTTATTAATTGGTTACTGGCACTTATCCCACTCACTTTACTGGTGAGCGGTGGTTTTTTATGGCGTATCAGTGGCCGCTTAAAAGGTTTAATATCTGTTATTGGTAAATTGGGGCAAGGCGATTGGCAGCAAAAAATTGACGTTCAAGGTTCTGCTGAATTGGTTGAATTGGGTAATAAGCTACAGTGGGTACAAGCTCAACTACATATATTAGAACAGCAAAAAGATACCTTTTTACGCCATGTTACTCATGAACTGAAAACTCCACTTGCTTCGATGGTTGAAGGTACTGACTTACTCAGTGATGAAATTGTTGGTCCTGTTACCGATGAACAACGCGCGGTACTTGATTTAATCACGCAAAGTACGGTGCGTTTACGTACCATGATTGATAGCTTATTAAGTTATAATGCTATTCGTACCAGTAGTGAAAGCGTCAATGAAGTTGATTTTACTGAGTTGCAAAGTAAGATAAATCATCATTTTGAACATCGTTTATTAGCTCGTGACCAGGATCTAAATTGGCAAATTTCCCTTCCTAAACAACCTATTATGGTGGCGGGGGAGTTACTGGAAATGATTTTAATACAGCTGATTTCTAATGGTTTAAAGTTCTCACCACACGGTGGGGTTGTGCGTGTTTATTTAGGCCTTGAACAAAAAGTTTTAAAAATAGCGGTGAGTGATAATGGTAGTGGTATAAAAGAGCATGAAAAAGAGCAAATATTTAGTGCTTTCTATCAAGGTAAAAATGTAAAAGATATCACCGCACAAGGTAGCGGGTTAGGATTAACTATTGTAAAAGAATCTGTTGAACAATTAAAAGGAAGCTTAATTGTAAAGCATAACGAACCTCAAGGTTGTCGATTTGTTATCGACATTCCCCTAAAGCACCCTAGGAGAGAATTAGTATGAGCTTGCGTGTAATAACCGTAACGCTAGTAAGTATGGTGGGTATTTTGATCAGTGGCTGCGAGCTTACTGAGAAACCACAAGCAGAGGCAGAATCAAAGTCAGAACCAATAATAGCAATAAAGCCAACTAATAATAAATCAAGCGACCCAGGCCCAAAACCACGGCCTAAAGTTGAACCGCAATATCCATCAGCCGAACAAGTAATTAGTTGGCATGCGATGCAGTGTGGAAGGTTCAAAGTGGCTGAAAAAGATAAAAAAGTATTGGCTGAAAAAGAGTTAAAGCAGTTTTTTAAATTGTTTTGCTTAAAAGCCAGTAGCGCGCCTAAAGAAGTTATGACGCAATTATTAAAGCTCGATCAAGCTTATTTTTGGCCTGATGATATTAAACAATACTTATGGCTCCAAAAGCAGCAATTAAAGCAGCACATAGTAGCGGAGCAGAAACAGCAGGCATTAAATGAAAAAATGAAGCAAACCATGTCATCGCTTGCAACCATTGAGCAGCAATTGCTATTACGTGAAGATACTGAGGAGCAGTAATATGAGTGAATTAGTCAACAGCAACCCGCGTATTTTATTGGTAGACGATGACGCCAGCTTACTCAAGCTATTGTCTATTCGTATAGAGTCAAAAGGTTACAAAGTAACAACTTGCGAAAGTGGTATGCAAGCACTACAAGTTTTAAAAAGTAGTATGTTTGATGCTGTTGTGACCGATTTACGCATGGATGAAATGGATGGCATGGCGCTACATCGACAGTTGCAAAGCCGATACCCTGCACTGCCTGTTATTATGATGACGGCTCATGGCTCAATCCCAGATGCTGTTGAGGCAACTAAACAGGGAATTTTTGCTTTTATTACTAAGCCTGTAGATAAAGACGAGTTATTTGATAGCCTTGCCAAAGCCATAGAAATTCATGGCGTAAGTGCCGATGAAACCGCTAACGAAACTAATATAGTTACCCGTAGCGGAGCCATGCTGCATTTGCTTGAGCAAGTGAAAATGCTAGGGCCGACGCAAGTTAATGTACTTATTTCTGGCGCCAGCGGTACGGGTAAAGAGCTATTAGCAAACGCCATTCATCAGCATAGCCATGTTAGTGATGGCCCATTTGTGGCAATTAACTGTGGTGCAGTACCAGGGGAATTACTTGAGTCTGAGTTGTTTGGTCATAAAAAAGGTGCGTTTACAGGAGCCGTTAAAGATCATCAGGGGTTATTTCAACAAGCTGAAGGCGGTACGTTATTTTTAGATGAGATAGGCGATATGCCACTTAACTTACAAGTTAAGTTACTGCGAGTATTACAAGAAAAAACAATTCGTCCAGTGGGCTTCCAAGAAGAAATCGCAATTAACGTGCGCATAGTATCGGCAACGCATAAAAATTTACCTGAGGCGATTGCTAATCAGCAGTTCCGTGAAGATTTGTATTATCGTTTAAATGTGGTTAATTTGAAGCTGCCAGCACTTTGCGACCGCCGTGAAGATATTAGCTTACTTGCGCAGTATTTTAGTGCCATGATAGCTAAGCGCATGCAACAAACTGAAAAACGCTTTGCCAATGATGCCATGCATGCATTAGTGCGTTACGATTGGCCCGGTAATATTCGTCAGTTACAAAATGTGGTTGAGCAAGTGGTTGCACTGACTCCTGGAGAGGTTATATCAGTACATTTAGTTGAAAGTGCACTCAATAGTAATGAAAGCAATGTAGAGCCGCTGTCTTTAAATGATGCTAAAAAGGAATTTGAGCGTGACTATGTAGTTAACACGCTAAAAATGGCTGGTGGTAATGTTGCTGAGGGCGCAAAGCTTGCTAAGCGCAACCGCTCAGATTTTTATAAGCTGATTAAAAAACATAATATTGATGTAGATAGCATCTTCTAAATAAAGGAGACGGAGCAAAATGCAGCTATTTATGGTGTATTTAGGCGGGCGTATTCAAGGCTGTCATATTGAAATACATGACGTGCGTTTTGTGGTTGGCGAAAGTATTGAGCAAACCTACAGCAAATTAAAAGCTCAGTGGGTCGGTGATAAAAAAAGCGTACACATGGATAGTTACATGGCGGTGAATCACATAGATGGCTTTAAAGTTGAAGTGGTTGATGAGCCTATAAAGCAAAGCCAGCAGCTTTATTTTGTAAATCTTGGTGCATACCACGCAGATAGTCTCGCTGAGCAACACGACTTTTCACTCTATGTGGCAAGTAGCACTAATGAAGCTAAGCAGCGCGCTAAAGATGATTTACTTGCCGGCTTAAGCCATTTACATAAAGATGATTTACACGATGTAGATGATTGCTTTGCGATAGACTTACTCGATAGCCAATTACATATTAAGCTCACCCCAAGTGGTGAGGCGCAAAAAATAAAACCAGACTGGTTTGGTTATCATATTTTATAATATTAACTATTAGTGGCTTAGGGGTTATTGGTGAATAGATGTTTGCTTAATATCTGTAAAGCGATTTTTGAACTAAATGCTCCAATAGAAGATTTAGATAAGCTCCTAAGCAAGTGAAAATAAACCCAAGACATTATTGTAATTCACGGGTAAGCAAAAAAACACAGCATTCAATTAAACAAAACAGCAGAGGATAATGCTGGTCAGCTTTTAGCGAGGTGAGAGAGTACAGTGAATAGTTAATGGGGCAAGAAAACACTCAAAAGCATACACAGAGAAAGTATGTAAAATACAGTCATGATTATCGTGATCGAGCTACCTGTGAAACCAACTCCTATGTGCTAAGTTCATCAAGTGTCTATGAATTAATGCAAGTAATGCCATTCACTACTGGTAAAAATGTATATCAAGGAGTGAAAAAATACCCGAGCAACCTTACC
>NZ_JBQSVO010000058.1:0-21940 GCF_052376275.1 Pseudoalteromonas sp. AOP7-A1-14
GAAACTATAAACCATTGTTGCACTGAGTTCAGAGTCATACTTTAATCGGTCGTCTTCTGGTTTAGAATTGTATCGGTATAAATACGCAAATTTTAACGACACCGCTCCCATAACTTGACTTATTAATGCGGTCTCAGATTTTAGCAGAGAGTTGAGCCCTGACAGCGACTGTTCAATACTAATGTCTTGATTAAAGCGAGTGCGTGTTGACACCGTACGCTCCCATTGCAAGGCAAGTCGCATTAAGTAACCTGTTTTAGTGTCATCCTCACTGCTAATATCTGACTCAGTGTCAGCTACTGAACGATATACGCCAGGACCAATATCAAAATCGACTTTATTTTTTACGCCTTGATAGAGTCTATTGCCGTAACCTGTTGCAATAGTTGACTTAAACTCCAAGCCACTAAATTGATCTTCTTCATAGTCACCATAGATAAACAATGAGGCATTTTTAATCCCTACTTTATAGTTACCCTGAGCCGAGAGAAAAATACGGTTTGCAGAAACGTCGTCACTACCCGTCTCTGAATTCTTGTCTCGTCTATAAAGGGTATCTATTTTGAATTGATTTCGCCATTCTTTAAGATCTTGATAAAGGTTACCTTTAAACTTAAAGCTAGTAGATTTGGTATTGCCACTACTAACGATAAATCCAAATTCGGTATCACCATAAAGCATTTCACCTTCATGAAGTTTATGTATTTCCTCGTCAGAGAGTTGACCATATTCGTTGAAATCTTCAAATGGATCGACAGCAAAACACCTAATGCTAAACATTAAGCATAATAGTAATCCAACTGAATAAATCTTCACTCTATTGCGCATCAACTAAACTTATCAAAAACGAAAAAATACTTCATGATATTTATTCACTATCTTTCCATAGAATATGGCAAAACGGTGCATCTTTGTCACGACTAATTAAAATTTTAGCAAAAAGTATATCTTGATTATCAAATTCTAAGCCTACCAACACTTGTAAAAAATTCTCAGACTCTATTTCGAGGGCTACAAAGTCTTGCCATTGTTCGTCAGGTTCACCCTCTTCAATAAAACCAAGCTCCTCGCGATGCTGATTAAAGTCTTCAACATCTTGCTCAGTAAGGTTATCGGGTGCTAACTCTAAAAAAATATCGTACGCTTGATGCGTAACTTCTTCTTCGCTGTATAACCGCGGACCTGACATAACCAACAACCTCTATACATCTAATGCCTACATCATACCAAACCTGGACAAATTTTTGCCAAAAAAAGTCAGATTTTCCTGACTTTTTTATAAATAACGAGTTTTTATTCTTTATAAGTCATACCTTTTATTTTTCATGTACTGCTTATACTAATTTACAAAATAGTGGCCGCGAACATTTAGATAACACAGTAACACCCAATCACATCCAATTACCCGCACCAGCCTAACTTGCGCATAGGTGTTATTTTCCATATCAATAATAATACCTTAGGTCCTGTGGTGTAATTACACTTGCTTTCAACGTTCAATCAGCTCACCTAATGCAGGTGTTTTTAGTTTTATTTCTTAATTTACTTTGGTACGCATTATAAACTCACAGTAATTTCCCTCTTTTTGAGTAACCACAGTAAACACTGAGATAGGAAGAGCTGCTTGCGTTACTTTTATTGCACCTAAACAGCCCGAAAAAGTAGTAACTATTATGGCTGTAACGCCCACCCCCTTTTAAATAGCCACAAATTATGTGGTAGCACATTCATATAACTCGCTTTACATCAATTTAATTAACTCGTAAGCTCAAAATTAACTGTTTAGAGAGGCTGACATGATTACATGATTGAATTTGATGTAAAAGGTAGTGTTGCGAGTGTCACGCTATCTCGTAAAAATAAGCAAAATGCCCTCAACTTCTTGATGTTTAAACAACTTGAAGCAGCCATAACAACCATTAAAAAGAATAAAAAGATTCGCGTGGTGGTGCTCAAAGGCGATGGCGAACATTTTTGTTCAGGCCTTGATATCTCTTGTGTAATGAAATCGCCTTCACAAATACTTAAGCTATTATTTAAGTGGTTGCCGGGAAACCGAAATTTAGCGCAGCAAGTGGTGCTTGGCTGGCAATCGTTAAGCATTCCCGTGATTGCTATTATTAACGGAAATTGTTTCGGTGGTGGCTTACAAATCGCGTTAGGTGCAGATTACAGAATTGCTCATACCCAAGCAAAGCTTGCAATAATGGAAGCTCGCTGGGGTCTTTGCCCTGACATGGGAGCAAATGTAGTATTACCCGGCTTAGTAAAAAAAGATCAAGCATTATGGCTTTCCTCAAGCGCCGAGCCTATCAGTGCCATAGAAGCTAAAAAGCTCGGGCTGATTACCGAAATAAGTGAACAGCCTGAAAAAACCTGCCAACTATTAATTGATAATTTACTTACTCGCTCACCCGATGCCCTTGGGGCAATTAAACGTGTTACCCAAGCCAGCTATTATAAAAATGAAAGATCTATTTTAGCTAAGGAAACATGGAGCCAAATTAGGTTATTACTCAACCCAAATACACGTAAGGCAATTAATAAAATGAAAGGCGATAATAATGTGATTTTTAATAACTCTAAACGTTGGTAATAATGCTTAAATATATTCTCAGCAGTATTATTATTTTAAGCTGCTTAGCGCTGGCTAAAATAATTATGCACTTTATTGGCGGCAATTTTCCGGCACCTATTTTAGCGATGCTTTTTTTATTAGCGCTGTTACTTATAGGAATAATTAAAGAACATCAAGTTGCTCCTTGCGCCTCACCTCTTTTAAACTTTATGCCGTTATTTTTCATTCCAGCTGGCGTTGGGTTTATTGAGCACTTGGATATAATTAATGCTCACTGGTCATTTCTAATTTCTGTGGTTATCTTGGTACCGCTAACCAGCGTGTTGCTCGTTGCCTCCATCATAAGTAGATTCAAAGGCAAACATAATGAATAATATACTTTGGTGGTTAACACCTATTTTATGTGCATTATTGTTTATACTGCTACGAATAATAAATAGCAAAACAAGTAATAGCTTTTTAAAGGTGTTCACTAATCCTGTATTTTTAAGTATCACCTTAATTGCGTTCATATTATTGAGCTTCGATCTACCCTACACGCAATTTAATCAGCATAGTGAATTACTGCGCTGGCTACTTGAGCCAGCCATTGTGGCACTCGCTTTACCGTTATATCAGCAATTTAAGCAAGTACGTAGCCAATTTTCACTCATGTTCGTTTGCTGTAGCCTTGGAGTGATCAACGCGACCTTTATCGCAGTACTGTTAAGCGCGTTATTTTCAGTACCTTCAGAATTAGCAGCCTCTACCGCGGCGCTTTCGGTAACAACTCCGATTACCCTACTCGTTACGGATGCACTTGGTGGCATACCCTCATTAGGCGCAGCTATGGTTATTTTTATTGGTTTATTGGGAGCTTTATTTGGCACTTTACTTTTAAAGGCCGTGGGAATATTTAATCACCAAGCACAAGGTGTGGCTATTGGTACAGCTTGTCATGCTATTGGTACTGCGGCTGTACTTAGTGAGCATCCTCGAATTGGCGCGTTTGCCTCCGTTGCAATGGCCCTATGTGCCCTACTTAGCGCTCTTATTGTACCTTTGCTCTATCCTATTATAAGACAAGCTCTGTTATAGTTAATGTGTTAGCTAAAACTAGATTTACGTAAAGGATAAGTAATGATCAGCTCCGAACTTCAACAAGTTGAAAAGTATTACACCATGGTCAGCGAGTACTTAGTGGAGTACAGCATGCAATTGGTTGGTGCTGTACTAATATTAATCTTTGGCTTGTGGGTTTCGCAAAAAGTAGCAAAGGTTGTTACCAAGTTAATGCAGCGACACAATATTGATATAACTTTAACCAATTTTATTAGTAATGTGGTTAAAGTACTATTTATTATTATGTTCATTATTATCGCACTGGGTAAAATTGGTATCAGCGTTACTCCGTTTGTAGCGGCAATTGGTGCAGCATCACTTGGAGCAGGCTTAGCTTTACAAGGGATGCTGTCAAACTATGGAGCAGGCCTGGCGATTATTGCAACTCGCCCTTTTATTGTTGGCGATACCATTGAAGTTAAAGGCGTAAGCGGTCAGGTAAAAACAATTGAGCTGGGTTATACTATTTTAATCAACGAAGAAAAAGTCGAGATCACTATCCCCAACAAACACATTGTTGGAGAAATATTGCACAACTCATTTAGCTACTCATTGGTTAAAGGAGAAATAGATATTGCGTATAGTGCCAACCCCGATGAAGCAATTAAACTTATCAATCAAGTGCTCATCGAGCATGAACTGGTTGCCACTAAACCGAGTTCACAAGTGGGCATTGAACGCTTTGCTGATAGAGGGGTCACTATTAGCTATCGCTATTGGGCACCAACGACTAAAATAATCGAAACTACACTCGCAATAAACGGCGGTGTATACGCATCAATTCAAGCCGCAGAGATTCAAATCCCATTTCCACAACGAGTGGTTACGTTAAATAAGCCTGAGCCATCGGATTAATTAAAATGCAATCAATTAAGCCTTATAGCTATTGCAAATACTTAATGCTAATACTTCTTGTAACACTATGTTGGCTACCACAATTTAATTTATACATAATTGATTTTATTGATCAAACTTTACTACAGTCATCATTAGTATACGCCTCAGCCCGTGGCGTTAATGGGGCTATTTCGCTATTACAATCGGCAGAAGTCGGTATTGGCATTGCTAGTATAGAACCAGCACAACTACTCGATCCGGTTAATGACTTAGCTGAATATATAGCAGGCGTTATGCGTTTTGCTATTGGTTCGTTGTTTATTCAGCGCATCCTTTACACAGTGTCGTCAGGGCTGTTATTTAATATTACCTTTAGTGTAGGTGCTGTGGTTTATATTGCTTGTGACTACCGAGGTTATTTAAAAAACATCAACAGCAGACTACTTACTAGTTTGATTATATTAAGGTTTTTAGTGCCTGCTATCATACTTGCTACAGGACTTGCTAGCCATGCGTTTTTAGATAAAGAAATTGATAGCCAAAATAGTAGCGTAGAAGATAAAGTGGCCGTAATACAAGCGAGTGCAAGCTCAACGTCAGCACTTTCAGCGCAAGTAAAAGCCAAGATTAATAGTCAAAAGCAAACCCTGCTTGATGAAGTTGAGCTGTTAAATACACAAATAATGCAACTAACAAACCGAGTTAAGAGCAACCAACGCGATATAACTAATTTAACTGAAAAGATTGATGCAATTCAAACGACGCGCACCCTAACCGAAAAACTAACCCTAACTGAGCTTGATGAAGCAAAACCATTAATAATTAAACAGCAAGATTTAAAAAGACAGCAGAGTAATTTGAACAATCAACTGGCAAAACTAGGTATGGAAAAAGCAGCGTTAATGCGCGAGCTCGCAGACTATAACGATCAATTATCGGGTAATAGCAACAGTAATATCAGCCGAATTATAGATGCAGTTACTTCCGGTATTAATAATATGCTTGAGTCAGTTGAAAACTTATTTATGGACTTTCTTAATCTAGTCGCGCTGCTATCCCTCAAGCTATTACTTATTCCATTGCTATTTTTGTACTTATTTAAAAAAGTTTTTGGTGTTATTTGGCGCACAACCCCACCTTCATCAAATAGCTCAGTTGCATGATAGAAATAGCCCATTTAATCGATAAAATTCCTATTGGTTACAGCGAGGTTTTATACAGCGGTGCGCGCTACAGTCTAACTCGTCAGGTATTCAATCAAGGTCAATCTGATAAAATATTTGCCAAAGAGCTTGCTGGTAATGACTTTATCAGCCTCAACTTCTATCGTCTTAAAAATTCAGTGCAATTAAAACCCTGCGAAATGCCAAGCGAAAAAGTTATTCACTTTTTAAAGCATTATAAAACGCTATCTAATTAATAAAAAACAAGAGCAATATAAATTATGTCTAACTTCACATTAATTACTGGTGATATGATTGAATTTAAACAGGGGAAAATAAATCCGCTAAAAAGTGCAGGCACAATAAGCACAGAGCCCCATCAACAGCTATTTTTTATCCCAAATCAAGCTGAGCCACTTATCAAAAGTGGTAAGTTACATGCAAACTTATTTAATCTAACGCAGTTAACATTGGCATGCTGTGATGATAATAAAAAAGATGTTATTCCAGTGCTCATCAAGCATCAAGGCACATTGCAAGACTATGTTGGCTTAACCGTTAAACAGCAGTTTAAAATTATTAATTATATCAGTGCTGATTTATCCAAAGTGACCTTAACCACCCTACTACCACAACTTATTAACGACCCAAAACTTGTGCAAATTCAGCTTGATGAAGTAAAACAACTTTGCTCCTAGTTTTTATTCAGCCGCGCATTTTTAAATAAAAGTCACGACATAATTTAGTGTAGTCTTGGCTGTACTCATTCATCTCATTGTAAATACAAAGTGCTGATTCAACACAATCCAATTGCGCATACCCTAAGGTCATTAAACTGCGCGTTGCGCTTTTTTTTAATGTTGTTTTTACTTTGCAGCGCCGCTGTAAATACACTTGAGACTGCTTTGCTATAGCAATAAACTCCTCAGCTTCTTTACAGGGTAAAATCACATGAAGCCGCGATTTGTTATGGCTTAATCGCTTAAATGCTTCGAGCAACTCAGTAAAGCTTAATTCATCAGTATGTCTTGCCAAGTTTCGGGCTCGATTATCACCTTTCAAACTATGGTTAAAATAAGGTGGATTGCTGATGATTACATCATAAGGTTGGCCGCTTTGGTAATCTTGTATAGTACCTTCAAAAAGCGTTATATCTGGCCATGGACTTTGAGCTATATTGTTTTTAGCATCTACAGCCGCGCCATGGTCAATTTCAACAGCATCAATTAGTAAGCTCGGTTTTCGCTGCTTACACATTAGCGCTAATAACCCAGTGCCACTGCCAATATCAAGTAAGCGCTGAGCATCACTTAAATCAGCCCATGCCCCGAGTAAAATACCGTCAGTTGATACTTTCATGGCTGTACGTGTTTGGTTAACTTTAAACTGCTTAAAAACAAAGCCTGACATTTTTTCACCTTTTCATTCACCAACTGGCGGATAGCGCGTATAATTAACGGCAATTGTCCTCTATTTTTGACACTCTATGCAATTTTCTGATTTTGATATTGATAACAAGCTACTACAAGCCGTCGCTAAAATGGGTTATGAAACCCCTACCAGCATTCAACAACAAGCAATTCCTGAAGCGCTACAAGGGCGTGACATTTTAGCCTCTGCACCAACAGGTACTGGTAAAACAGCGGCATTTTTGATCCCAGCGATTCAATACTTACTTGATTTTCCGCGTCGTGAACCTGGTTTTGCCCGCGTGTTAATAATGACACCAACGCGCGAGTTAGCTTATCAAATTCATGAACAGTGTGAACTACTTGCCAAAGGCACTCACCTTAAAATAGGCGTAGTAACTGGCGGTATTAACTACGGTACGCACAAAGAAATTTTTGAAAAAAATAACGACATTTTAATTGCCACGCCAGGGCGATTAATGGAATACCTAGAAACCGAAAACTTCCACGCTGAAAATGTCGAAATGCTTATTTTAGACGAAGCCGACCGCATGCTAGACATGGGCTTTCGTAAAGAAATGATGCGCATTTGTGAAGAAGCTAAAAACCGTCGCCAATGCTTTTTGTTCTCAGCCACTCTTGAAGGTGACAGTGTTGAACGTTTTGCAGAACAAATCTTAAATGACCCTGCACTGCTTGAAGCGGAGTCATCACGTAAAGAAAAAGCTAAAATTCACCAGTGGATCCATTTGGCTGATGACTACCATCATAAACTGGAATTACTGGTTAATACCCTGAATGGCCCAGATGTTAGCAAAGCGATTGTGTTTGTAAAAACCCGTGAGCGCCTTGAAACCTTAATTGGTGAGTTAACTAACAACGGTGTTAAAGCTGCATGGCTGCGTGGTGAAATGCCGCAAGACAAGCGCATGAAAGCGATGGAAAACTTCCATTCTGGTCGTACTAAAATTTTAGTCGCAACCGATGTTGCCGCCCGTGGTATTGATGTTGCAGACATCAGCCATGTAATTAACTTTGATATGCCGCGCACCGCAGATGTGTATGTGCATCGTATTGGCCGTACTGGCCGCGCCGGTAAAAAAGGCATCGCGATTTCATTAGTGGAAGCCCACGATATTGCAATTGTTGCCAAAGTTGAGCGTTACACTGAGCAAAAGCTGAAACGTCGTGTTATCAAAGGTCTTGAGCCACAACATAAAGAAGCTAAATTACCGATCAAAAAGCTTAAAGATCCGGCTAAAATAAAAGCCCGTAAAAAAGCAAAAACGAAAGTCAAAAAGAAAAAATAACAGTAATTAACCTAAATTCTGGATAATTAACAAAGCCGAGCAACTACCTAAGCTCGGCTTTTTAGTTTTTGTGCTGCCTTTTACTAATAACTTTTAAACCTTTCATACCAGCCAATTCATTGAGATACCTCTGATAAGCTTCACAACAGCCCCAATCTTAGTAATCGACTGTGACTCCGAAGCAGCAGATTACATAGCACCTTACTTTTTTACCCAGTGGAATGTAAAAAATTCTCAGCTGCATGTTTTTATAAAATTAATAACTTTTAATTTCAATAAGTTGTTATTGGAACAGTTTTTGAGAGAGTAGGATTACTATTTACTAAGCAAATACAATAAACGTTGTGAGGGAAACATGAACCGCTTTAAATTAACCATATCTTTGGTATCACTTTGCTGTGTATTTTTACTCGCCTGTGCAACACAAGTCAGTGCAACCACCAGCACAATTATGATCAGTAGCGTTTCCCCTCAACCAACGCTACAGCAAACACTTGTTAATAAACTGCGCAGCAATCCAAACCTCAACTTATCACAACTGCAAGTCCACGTTGATGGCAACAAAGTAGCCTTATACGGCCAAGCAGAAACCGGCTTTGAACGCGCGTTGGCACAAAAATTTTTAGAAAATACTCAAGGTGTGGCAATTATTGAAAATAAAATGCAGATAAGGGATTAGGAAATTAGGTTAGAGGCGCTAGGCTAAAGATTGTAGAATTAAAGCACTAAAGCAACTGATTTACTAATAGTTCAACTAAGGTGTATTAAAACACAAAAAAGCTAATCTCCAGAACATGACTTACAAAGTAAAATCCCAGCTAAACGCATACTTATGGTTTAGCTGGGGTGTTCCTGTAATAAAATTAGAAGTTGCGTATTTCTACAGTTGAATTACTAAACTCGAACTTATTAATTTTGCCGCATTGAGCAACATGATTAGTGCTAACATAAGGGGTGTTTGCTTGCGCTATATCGCCCTCCCAGCCCTGACCATTTTTAATAAACGCTTTGACCTCAAACCAGCCATTAACCGCTTTGCTGCAATCCATATCAACATCGAGCAGCCAATAATGCTCTCCCCAAATATTTAGCGGTGTAACACCAAAGCCATCGTTAGCAACGGTTTTTTCTGCTCCCCAAGCTGCGGGCCAAATATTAGTGGTCCAATCGGTTGCCGTGCCTTGCGCTTCACTACTTTGGCCACTTTCAACACCGTACCAATCTAGGTAGTTGTCGTTCGCTTTCCAAGGACTGGTAGTGGCATTTTTTAAATTATTGTGGCGAATTGGCATCGCACATTCAAAATTACTTGTTTGGCAGTTACGCCCAAGGTTTGTGTTTGCATAAACATGGTCAATCCCGCCGCGGATAAACATATCTTGGCCACTTTGCGTTTGTGCGCTAATGAATACCACAGTGCGCTGCCAATCACTCTCAGGATTGGGGGGGGTTATTTTGGCATTTTTATGAATAGCCATTGCATCCCACGCTGCTACATTTAAGTTAATAGTGCCATTTGCATTAACCGTTATAACTTCACCAGTACAACTTGTTGCATCATTCGCTAATTCTCCCTTTAACACATTGCAGTACTGCCCTGGAGCCATATCTGTTTGTACTGTAGCATTAAGTGTTGAATCTTCTTTATTAATTGCAACATGGCCTGAACTTCCTCTACCAAACGCAATTTGGTTATGTGTATTATCCCACCAATTGGTTGTTGCCCAGTTATCTGTCGTGTTATTTCTAAAATCTACGCCACCGGCAATGTATGACCAACGATGTTCACATTTCCAATTACTTGCAAAGCATTCTAAGTTCCCATTGTTATGCACTGGCACGCTAGGGCCACCGGCATCTGTATCACCATGAAAGTCATAACTAGACATTACTTTTGGATAACCATACGGGTAAGCCAACATAAATACATTTGCTAAGTCGTACAAACGGCCATCGGCAAAGGTAATTACATTGCCAGCGCCACCATGACCACGTTGATTATCGTGATTATCTACAAATACCACAGCTGATGCACTTGGCATAAATCCCCAGCCTTCACCAAAATTACTTAACCATGCAAGCGAGCCATTTCTAAAGGTATTGCCAAGCTCTGTGCTGTATTTAAACTCAGTGACTAAACCAGTGGCTAAGTATTCTGAAGCTGTTACTGCTTCGCCACCTTGATCTATCACTTCTTGAAACACTACTGGCGAACCATTTATTTTCGCCATTAAACTTTGAATATCGCTGGCAGCAACGTGTTTAGCTGCATCAAACCGAAATCCCTTAACACCAATGGCTTGTAATTCATTAATGTAAGCCGCTAATGTGTTTTGAACATACGTTGCAGCTGTGTCTAAGTCGGCCAAGCCGACTAGCTCACAGTTTTGTACTCGGTAACGATCGTTTCCATAATCAGAGTCATTAATAGTGCAACTAGCATGAAAGTCTTGTGGGCTATAAATTGAGTATTGTTTATTACCATAGGTATTACCAGCGGTGCCTGTTCCACTGCCTGCCGCCATATGATTGATCAAGGTATCTACATAAATATCAACGCCAGCGGCATCACAACGATTAACCATATCAATAAACTGCTCACGGCTACCGCCTCGGCTTTGTAACAGGTAACTGACAGGTTGATAACGCGTCCACCATTGACTGCCAATGATATGCTCATTGGGTGGTGAGACCTGAACCGCGGCATAGCCTTTAGGTCCTAGGTATTGTTCACATTCTAGGGCGACATCTTGCCAATTCCATTCAAATAAATGGACGAATGTGGTGGGTGCTGCATTTGCAATCGATGCAGTACTTAGGCCAACGCTTAGCCCTATCGTGGTTGCTATTTTTTTAATTTTCATTGTGTTTTCCTTATGTTGTCATTTAGGTGCCTTTACATTTACAAGCGATTAACAATAGAATAGTTCTAACAGAATAAAAATTGAATACGTATGCAATCAAAATACAATTGATTACGTTATGAGAGTAAGTGGTGCTGCTTAAATCGTGCTAATTAGATTGAAGTTTGGAATCGCTTTTTCAGACTCAAAGATGTTCTACGCAGTGGTTATTTTTGCTTAGCGCTTTTGCGAATTTGGCATTCATTAAGGATCTGCTGTTTTTGCTCTAAAGTAGCACTATGCCACGCTAAAATGTCAGCGAGTGTTCTAAAGCAACCAAGACATATATCATTATTATCTAAACAGCAGTGGCGAATACATGGATTTTCGGGCTGTTCAGTACCCTGTGTTTGACTAGCCATTACTAAAGCCTGCTTTATTATCACTTACTAGACACTAGCGTGTGTTTGAAGCTGTGTCTAATAAGTGCTTAAAAAGCAGCCGCAATCACGACGGTAGTTTCTTACTTACCTTGATGCTTTGCTAAGAAAGGTTGTAGCCTTTCAAGCAGTAGAGCTTGTTTTAACTGACCTTCTTGCATACCAAGTTGTGCACCGATCTGCATTAGTTGCGGTGATTTAGCGAGAAATTTTTGCCCTGTAGGTGTTTCATAAAATGCGATTAACTCATTAATTTCTTTATCAGTAAAACTTTCTGAGTACACTGCAACCAATTTAGTTAAAATTGCTTGTTGGTCAAAGTCGTATTTAAACCAATCTCGATAAATATTTTTCAGCTCCTCTTTCGCCGCATCATCCAATTGTAACTGTGATGCCATTTGCTCAATGACTGGCAACATGGCTTCAAAACCGCCAGTCATCTGCTTATCCATGCCCATTACTGCAAACATTCTTTCAACTGAGCTTATTTGCTGCTCTTTTGCATAACTGGTGTTGGTTAATATTAATAATGATAGCGTGCACGTTGCGATGAGCTTTTTCATCGTAATTTCCTTATAGATTAATAAACGAGAATTTAGCAATCTTACCCTATTAGTGCTAACTGTCTTTAAAAAGTTGCAGTTAATTATCCATAAAGTTATTAAAGCCTTCATGATTATCTAACACCGTTATGTAAATCAGACCTATCAGCAGGTAACTTTTACCTGCTGATAGTTCACCACAGTTCAGGTTAGTTATTAAATAAAGCAGTCTATTGCTCTGTCTGCTGTTGTTTATCACTGATCATCGCATCGAGTTTTTCACCGCCTTTAATAGCAAAGTCAAGCGTGCGAATTGGGAATGGAATGCTAATATCAGCGTCATTAAGCGCCTGCTTAACGGCCACGATTGCTTTATGGCGGACCGTCATATAATCCGCCTCACCGGGGTATTTGATCCAAAACCACACCAGCAAATTGACACTGCTGTCGCCAAAACTGTCGGCATAAACGGCCGTTTCCTCTTGTTTAATGACAAAATCAAATTCATTAATTTTTTTAACGATCACTTCGGCTGCCTGCTCTGGATCATCTGCGTATGAAATTCCTACTGGCACTTCAATACGGCGCACACCTAAGGTGCTGTAATTACGTAATACATTGCGAAACAGTATTTTGTTAGGCACTAAAATTAATTGTCCATAGAAGTTCTCAACCAGCGTATTACGCAAATTTATTGACTTAACAGTACCAAATACATCATCGGTTTTAATCACATCGCCGGTTTTAAAAGGCTTGCGAATACCCATGGCAATACCTGCTATAAGGTTTTCGGTCATATCCTGAAAGGCAAAACCAATCGCTAGCCCCACAATACCGGCACCTGCAAGCAGTGAGGTTACTGTGCCTTTTAGCCCCATAAAATCGAGTGCGATAAATAAACCCACACACAGTATCAGCACCTTAAATATTGAGGCCATTAAATCAGCGATTTGTTTGGAATCCAAAGAGCGGCGCAATAAATTACGCATCATCGAACCTAAAAAACGCGCTAGGATGGAAAATACAATGGCAATCATCACTGCCACAATGAAGTTAGGGATATGGCTTATGACAACATCAAACCAACCACCGAGTTTTTCTTCTATTAATTTTTCAGCTTCACTGATAGAAGGTATTTTTAACATTATTAAACCCTGATTGTTCTACATATAGGATCAGGTTCGTGCAAAATCAGCGCCAAAACTAAAAAGCCATGCAATGCATGGCTTTTTAAGCGTTTAATGCTGGTAGAAATTAGTTTTGCTCATCACGCAAAAATACCGGCTCAAGCTCTTTTTGGCTTGCTTCACTGCTATAGTAGTAACCATCAACAGTAAACTTTTTTAAATCGCTTAATTGGGTAACTTTATTCTCAATAATGTAGCGAGCCATCAAGCCGCGGGCTTTTTTCGCGTAAAAGCTGATAATTTTATATTGACCATTTTTGCAGTCTTTAAAGTGCGGAGTAATGATTTGCGCGTTTAAGGTTTTTTTATCAACCGCTTTAAAATATTCGTTTGACGCTAGGTTAACTAAATATTTGCTATCTTGCTCTGCAAGTACAGTATTAAGTTTGTCTGCAATAATACTGCCCCAAAACTCATACAGGTTTTTACCACGACTATTATCGAGCTTTGTGCCCATTTCTAAGCGATACGCTTGCATTAAATCTAGTGGTTTTAATAACCCATACAAACCTGACAAAATACGTAAGTGGCTTTGTGCATAATCAAGTTGCCCAGCAGTTAAGCTGTTGGCATCTAAACCGCCATATACATCGCCATTAAAGGCCATCACAGCTTGTTTAGCGTTATCTGTTGTAAACGGCTGCGACCATTCACTAAAGCGCGCAGCATTAAGGCCTGCGAGCTTATCGCTAATTTTCATTAAACTGCTAATTTGTGCTGGTGTTAACTCGCGACATACAACCATTAACTCTTCGCTGTGTTCAAGTAACTCAGGTTGCGTGAATTTATCGGTACTTGCTTGGCTCTCGTAATCTAAATTTTTTGCAGGTGAAATAACAGTGATCATAGTTAGCTATTGACTTGGAAATTATTTAATGTCAATTTCAACATTAAATGGAACGAAAAGCACGTTTTGTTTATATCAATCTGCCAGCATTGATTGGTATGATACCTACCTTATTCGCATCGCAGATTAAGCAATGCACCTTCGTTCTTTACTGATACGGACATAAGACCTATAAAGCACTGTCACAGTGCTGCAGTATAAGGTAGTTACAGTAGATTTTTCTTTTAACTTGCTTGGAATGAGGAAAGCAAATGACTTCAGCTCTACAAAGGCTCAAACAACATTCATCTATCGTGGCTGACACTGGTGATATTGAAGCGATTAAAAAACACCAACCGGAAGATGCAACAACTAACCCTTCATTGCTCTTAAAAGCCAGCGAAATTGAAGCCTACAAGCCATATTTAGATAAAGCGTGGAGTTACGCTAAAGAAACCGAGCAAGACCCTGCTAAGCAATTAGAATTGGCCTGTGATTACTTTGCGGTATTACTAGGTAAAGAGATAAGCGAGATTGTACCTGGCTATATTTCTACCGAAGTTGATGCACGTTTATCGTTTGATACACAAGCAACAATCAATAAAGCCCATACCTTGTTAAGCCTGTACGAGAAAGAAGGCGTAAGCAAAGATAAAATCTTAATCAAGGTTGCTTCAACATGGGAAGGTATTAAAGCTGCTGAGCAACTAGAAAAAGAAGGCACTAAATGTAACTTAACCTTGCTATTTAGTGATGCCCAAGCCCGTGCTTGTGCCGATGCTAACGTATTTTTAATCTCACCATTTGTTGGCCGTATTTTAGATTGGCACGTAGCCAACGGTATGGAAAAACCAACCGATCCATTACAAGATCCTGGTGTGCAATCTGTACGCAGTATTTTTGAATTTTACAAACGCCATGATTATAAAACCGTGGTTATGGGCGCAAGCTTCCGAAATACCGGTGAAATCATTGCCTTAACTGGTTGTGACAAGCTAACGATCAGCCCTAACCTTTTAGAAGACTTAGGCAACCTTGAAGGTGCGCAAGAATACTTACTTGAAAGTGATATTGCTAAAGAGCCAAAACCAGCTCCTTTAACTGAAGCACAGTTCCGCTGGTTACATAACCAAGATGCGATGGCTACTGAAAAATTAGCCGAAGGTATCCGCTCATTTGCAGATGCACAAGAGCAACTAGAAGCACGCTTTAAAGCAATGTAACTGCTTTTTCAAGTTACATTGTTAAAATAGAAAACGTCGCAATTGCGGCGTTTTTTTATGTTTAAAAAAACAGTAAAGCTAATCCCTATTCACTAATTTATCATTTATCTGTAACATTAATGTCACTTTTTTATTCTATTTTAGCTTTGCCTGTGATATAGGTATTTTTGAGGTTCAAAATTCAATAGGAGAAGTTATGGATAGCCTAGACGATATTTTAGAGATATTAGAAGGTCCTAGTACAACAAGAAAAACCTCTCAGAAAAATAAAAAAAGAAAGTGGCGCGAAATAGAAGCTTTGAAAGACAAGCATCGTTTGCGCAAAGAACTACAGGAGCTCGACTACTTTACAGATAGTATTGCAGTTGATGAGTTAGATTTTTAACTAATCATGCAATACACCCTAACCAACTAAAAGGCCCTTTAATATTATTAAAGGGCCTTTTTAATACTAATTGCATGCACATGCATGAGTTGTTTGCATTAAACCTGCCAATCAATCGCGCTTTTTCCCTGCTCTATTAATAACTGATTAGTTTTTGAAAAGTGCTGACAGCCAAAAAAGCCACGATGAGCTGATAGCGGTGAGGGGTGTGGACCATTTAAAACAAGGTGACGTGAACTATCAATACTTTTACCTTTTTTTTGCGCATGTGCGCCCCATAAGATAAACACCACACCTTCACAATGCTGATTTATATGCGCAATTACCTCACTGGTAAACTGCTCCCAACCAAGGTGTTTGTGTGAATGTGCTTGGCCCTGTTCAACGGTTAGTACCGTGTTTAGTAAAAACACCCCTTGCTCTGCCCAGCGTTGTAAGTAACCATGCTCAGGGATGCTAAAGCCCGCAATATCAGTTGCCAGCTCTTTATAAATATTTTTAAGTGAAGGTGGTAATTTAGTTACTTCAGGTAATACTGAGAAACACAAGCCATGCGCTTGCCCTTCACCATGGTATGGGTCTTGTCCAAGTATGACCACTTTAATGTCACTCAGTGGTGTTGCATCAAATGCGCTAAACACTTGTGATGCTGGCGGGTATACAACAGCCCCTTCACTGCGTTTTTGCGCAACGATGTCAAGAGTCTCTTGCATGTAGGGTTTTGCACACTCAGTTTTTAAAAAGCTTTGCCAATTACTCATATAGCCTCCTTGAAACGGCGCGAGAGTCATCTATTTTAGTACACATATCATCCAGCCCTTCGAGCACACGTGTTGTAAAGCGGTGTAATACATCAGCATTAACACTAATAAACTGATTATGTTGTATAGCAGGCACTTCAGGCCATTGTGACCAATCAATCACGGCTTGCTGCTTTTGTGATTTTTCATCTGGTAAGATAATTACCTCAGGCTTTGCGACAACAACATTTTCAATGCTGATCTGCGGATAATCTGTGCGGCTATTTGCAAACACATTACGGCCTTGGCAAATGTCGATCAATTGATTGATCCAAGTATTTTTGCCAACCGTCATCATCGGCTCTGGCCATAGCTGATAAAATATCGCCACCTTACTTTTATCTTTATATTTGGCTTTAATTACAGCAATGTTATTTTCAAATTTAGTTGCGGCCTGCTCAGCTGATTGCTCGCGCCCGGTGAGTGCACCTAAGCGGCGCAGTTCATACGGGACTTTATCAACCTCACTGGCATCACTATATGAAACTTCAATACCAAAACTTTTAATACGCGCTAAATCTTCCGCTTTGCTACCCGTTTTCCATGCCAGAACCAGGTCCGGTTTAAGCGCTAATAGCTTTTCTAGTTGAATACCTTGATGACCGCCAATACGAGGGATATTATTAGCTGCTGCTGGAAAGTCTGAATATTCTACAGTACCTACGATTTGCTCACCGGCCCCTATTTCAAAAAGATTCTCAACAATATGTGGTGCCAGGGCGATGATTCTTAACTGCTGCTTGCTTGAAGCCAAAGCAAGGTTAATGCTTTGTATGGCGACGAACAGAATAAGGACAAGCCTAACCATTAGTAATCAAAGCCTATTTGTGCTTTGACACCGGCATCAAATGCGTGTTTAACATTACGCACTTCACTGACGGTATCAGCTAAATCAGTTAATTTACGGTGCGCGCCACGCCCTGTAATGATTAAAGACTGCATTGGCGGACGGTTAGCGATAACCTCCAGCGCTTCATCTAAATCAATGTAGCCGTAAGTGATCATATAAGTGATTTCATCAAGTAACACTAAGTTAATTGATTCATCGGCCAACATTCGTTTAGCTTCTTGCCAGGTAGTTTGCGCTGCAACCGTGTCTGATTCTTTATTTTGCGTCTCCCAAGTAAAACCAGTATTCATAATAGCAAACTCAACGCCTGCGCCTTGTAGCACATTACGCTCACCACACGGCCAAGTCCCCTTAATAAACTGACACACAGCGGCTTTCATGCCGTGGCCTACACAGCGTGTTACCGTGCCAAAACCTGAGGTTGATTTACCTTTACCATTGCCGGTAATAACCTGAAAAACACCTTTTTCTGTTTGTGCGGCAGCAATACGCTCATCAACTTTGCTTTTTACTTTTTGTTGGCGTTGTTGGTGCTTGTCGTTACTTATGTCACTCATGATCAACTCCCTCCCAGTTTTGATAAATTTGCGTTATTTTGTCTAAATCTAAATGCTCTTTGCACATATTCGCTAAGCGCGTTAATTGCTGTTCGCGATGTGTGTCTATGTCTATTAACTGAGTTATACCACTATTTGGCAATACCCAATCAAGTATTAATTGAGTGGCGCTACTGTTATCAAACAGGCCGTGTAAGTAAGTGCCTGCTATATTATTATCATCAGATATAAAGCCATCATGTGCTACATTATGCGGATGCTCAGTAAACTTTAAAAAAGGCTGTTCAAGTGCAGGACCTTGGCTGCTGCCCGCATGTATCTCATAGCCTTTAACACTTGCCTTTTTAGTGTTTAAGTAAATAACACCCGAGGCTTGAGTCAATACTTTTTGCACACCTAGTTGTGTTTTAAGCTGTGCAAGTGCTAAACCTTTAGCGTGTTTTTGGCTAGATTCAACACCTGTTAAATCAAAAATATCCGTACCTAACATTTGTAAACCACCGCAAATCCCCAATACTTTGCCACCATAACGAAGGTGGCGTTTTATTTGGCTCTCCCACCCTTCATTTTTTAAAAAAGCCAAATCACTAATGACATTTTTACTGCCTGGAATAATAATTAAATCAACATCTGGGATTACTTGGGTATGACGAATATAGTTAATATCAATATAAGGGTTTAATCGCAGGGCATCAAAATCTGTATGGTTGCTAATATGTGGCAAAAGTAACACCGCTATTTTTACTTTCCCTTGGTTCACTTGATTATCAACCACGAGAGCATCTTCAGCATCGAGTGCTAAATCATGTAAATACGGTAATACGCCAAGTACAGGTTTACCAGTATATTCCTCTAACCAATCAAGGCCGCTTTGTAGCAAACTTAAATCGCCTCGAAAACGGTTGATCACAAAACCTTGCACCCGGGCTTGCTCTGACTCGCTTAAAAGTGCCAATGTGCCAATTAAATGCGCAAAAACACCGCCTTTATCAATATCAGCTATAATGATTACAGGACAATCAACTGCTTCAGCGTAACCCATATTGGCGATATCACCTGCGCGTAGGTTTATCTCAGCAGGGCTGCCCGCGCCTTCAACTACTAATAGCTCAAACTCTTCACTTAAACGTTGTTGTGAGACAAGCACCGCATTCATCGCTACTTGTTTATAGTTATGATAAGCGTCTGCTTCCATGTTACTAATCGCTTTACCATGAATAATCACTTGTGCACCAGTATCGCTATTCGGCTTGAGTAAAACAGGGTTAAAATCAATCCTCGGCGCGACTTTAGCGGCTATTGCTTGTAGTGCCTGCGCTCGACTAATCTCACCGCCATCTTCTGTTACAGCACTATTGAGCGCCATATTTTGCGGTTTAAACGGCGCTACTTTAATACCTTGATCTACAAATACCCGACAAAGCGCTGCAACTAAGGTACTTTTACCCGCATCAGATGTCGTGCCTTGGATCATAATCGTTTTCATAGTCATCTTATTTTAGAATATCAGCGTAACTCAACTAATAGTATTGCTATAATTAAGGCTAAGCTTTGAAAGTTGTATCATTAACACCTTCGTTTTTTAAAACACAGTAAAGATAGAAAGAATACACTACCTATCGCCGAGGTGATCACACCAATAGGTAACTCTTGGTTATTCATGATACTGCGTGAGAGCACATCAACCCAAACCATAAAAGTACCGCCAACAAAGGCCGTCATAGCAAGCCCAGTTACCGTACCTTGAGAGACAAAAAAGCGTACAATATGGGGGATCATCAAACCAACAAAACCAATACCACCACATAAAGCCACTAATACAGCGGTGATCAACGAGCTTAAAATCAACATTAATAATCTAAACCGCTGAACTGGAATGCCGAGTGTTGCCGCACTTTCATCGCCAAGTAACATAGCATTAAGTTGACGCCTAAAGCCCATCATCAAAGCAGTGCAACTGAGTATTACCAAAGCAGGTAGCCACAATGAGTGCCACTGCGCACGAGAAAAACTGCCAAGACTCCAAAATAAAATAGCAGTGATCGCTTGCGGATCGCTAAAATAAAGCAATAAGCTGGTAAATGCGCTGAACAAAAATGATAGCGCGACGCCCGCCAGCAACATAGTTTCAACTTGCCCTGAGCCTTTACGCCCAGCAATAACAACTAATAAAACCATTGCTAGCATACTGCCAACAAATGCAGCTAGTGACATTGAAAAACCTGCACTAATGCCAGTTAACGTTATAAAACACACCACACCAAATGAGGCACCTGAAGAAATACCAAATAAATACGGATCGGCAAGTGGGTTACGTGTCACTGTTTGCAGGATAAGCCCTGCAATTGCTAAACCAGATCCCGCTAAGAATGCTAATAATGTGCGAGGCATACGTAGCTGCCAAATAATTCGCTCAATAAAAGGTTCGCTTCCTTGCCCAAACCACTGACCGAACCATTGCCCAACAACACTGTTATAAACATCAATAAACTTACTAGGCGCGGCACCAAAATTTAAAGCAGCAAAAATACTCAATACACTTAACGTTATGGTTAAAATAAGACTGAACTTATTTTTTAGCTGCATCACGCTCTCCAATTTGATAACCGTAAAAGTAAGTTATATGTGGAATGGTCTTATCACGGCTTTGCGGATGAGTTGATACTTTTGCGCATACACCAAAAACCTCACTAAGCATTTTCTCAGTAATAACCTCTTGAGGTTTGCCTGCTGCAACTATTTCTCCTTGATTTATAACAAGGAGTTCGTCACAAAGACTAGCGGCTAAATTTAAATCGTGGAATGAAGCAAGTACGGTAACATTTAAAGACTTTGCCAGCTCCATTAACTGTATTTGATATTTCACGTCAAGATGGCTGGTCGGCTCATCCATGATCAGAAGTTGTGGCCTTTGCACTATCGCACGGGCTATCAGCGCACGTTGTTTTTCCCCACCTGAAAGCGAATCAAATACTTGATTACTATGCTCAGTTAAATCAACTTGTGCAATTGCTTGCTGAATAAGTTTTTTATCATCATTTGTTGTGCCACTAAAAAGGCGTTTGTGTGGCGTTAGGCCAAGGCTTACCACATCAAAAAGAGAAAGGTTAAATTGTGAAGGCGTTTCTTGTAAAACAACAGCAACCTGCTTAGCATAATCATCTGAATTAAGTTGCCAAATATCATGCCCTGAAAGTCGTACATCGCCTTTACTGGGCTTACAATAGCGATAAATACAGCGAAGTAAACTTGATTTTCCAGCCCCATTTGGTCCCAGTAAACCAATAAACTTACCGTGATCTACTGATAAGTTTATACTTTTAAGAACTTCTGTATCAGCAACAGCCCACGATAGCTCATTCACTGTTATTAGCGGTGTGTTTATCTGCAATGTATGTCTCTGCTCGAAGCGTAAAACCCATACAGTAAACACCAGTACAAAGACTTGCGTATAAAGTGAGTTTACCCGCTCATTGATGAAATAAAGGTGTTTAGTATCTGACTTACAGTATGAACTGTTTACAGTTGCGGGAACAGCTAAGGATTTTCACCTCATTCCTAAACACTCGTCTATTATGAGCAGGTTAGTAAATATTTCAATTAATATTTAAAGTAGAATTTATGAGGTTCTTTTTTGAAGGGGGAATATGAGGCACTGAAGTATTCTTGGTGTTCTTTTCACTTTCCCGTGGACGTAAAAAGCCCGACGCTTTCGAATTGGGCTTTCTTTAATTTGAAGCCGGGTAATGCGTAGTGCCGACACCGGTAGAGAGTCGCATAACAAATACGACACTGTCTTTGCAAGGGCTCGCCCAGAGCGGCTGTGTTTCACTACTGAGTTCGCTACGGGGTCCTGGATTGGGGTATTGGCTTGGTGTTTTTACTTTAC
>NZ_JBQSVO010000059.1:0-21893 GCF_052376275.1 Pseudoalteromonas sp. AOP7-A1-14
ATGCTTTAGCACTTAGTTTCAATCAAAAGAGTGTTACAAACTATAAAATCTTCAATTTATATTACCCTGTTGCATGATATAATCTACCAAATGTCTTAATTTATCACCGTCATGATAGCAACTATAAGTCAACAAGATGCTGCAACACAGCTTGTCGCACAGTACCTTAAAACTATAAAAAATCAAGGGTTTACAGGCGATACAGATGCAAGTTACGCAACCCGCTTAACGGTCTCTACCGATAACAGTATTTATCAGCAAATGCCACAAGGTGTTATTTTCCCGCGCTCTGAAAAAGATATTCAAATAGCGCTTGAAACTGCAGGTCAAGACCCTTTTTTATCACTTACATTTGGTCCTCGTGGTGGAGGTACTGGCACTAATGGGCAATCATTAACTCCAGGAATTGTTGTTGATTTATCACGATATATGCGTGAAATTCTTGAAATTAATGAAGCTGAAGGTTGGGTACGTGTACAGGCAGGAGTAATTAAAGATCAATTAAATGATTTTTTAAAACCTTTTGGCTACTTCTTTTCACCTGACTTATCAACTAGTAATCGTGCTACTATTGGCGGGATGGTAAATACTGATGCATCAGGACAAGGCTCTTTAGTTTATGGTAAAACCAGCGATCACGTTCTAGGCTTAACCACTTATCTGGTTGATGGCACGCAAATGTCGACCAGTGCAATCGCGATTGAAAAAGCAAAATTAATAGCCGAGCAAGACACCAAAATCGGTCAACTTTATAACACTGTACTTGATATAGCGCTCAATGATCGCGATAAAATATTAGCTAAGTTTCCACGCTTAAACCGCTTTTTAACCGGCTATGATCTAGAGCATGTGCTAAGTGATGACTTACAAACTTTTGATATGAGCCGTCTGATAACAGGTTCTGAAGGTTCATTAGGTATCGTTACTGAGGCAAAGCTTAACATTACCCCCATTGCTGAGTTTAAAACGTTAATTAATATTAAGTACGATAGCTTTGATTCGGCTTTACGTCATTCACCATTTTTAGTCGCAGCCCGTGCAACATCAGTTGAAACCGTTGACAGTAAAGTATTAAATCTTGCACGCCAAGATATAGTTTGGCATTCAGTATCGGACTTAATAACTGATGTTGAAAATAAAGATATGCAAGGGCTCAATATGGTTGAGTTCAATGCCGTATCAGCTAATGATATAAAAGACAAAGTAAGTGCGCTTTGTGATTCACTTGATGACTGCGTTAAAAATCAAAAAAATGGTGTAATAGGTTACCAACTTACCAGTGATAAAGCGGACATATTAAAAATTTACGGTATGCGTAAAAAGTCTGTTGGTTTACTGGGTAATATTAAAGGTTTACAAAAACCGCTAGCCTTTGCCGAAGACACAGCGGTACCACCTGAAAATCTTGCTGATTACATTGTCGAGTTCAGAGCATTATTGGATAGCTATAAATTACAATATGGTATGTTTGGTCATGTTGATGCTGGAGTTTTACATGTTCGCCCAGCTCTTGATATGTGTGATCCAGAACAAGAAAAGCTGTTACGCGTAATTTCGGATCAAGTTGTAAAACTCACAGCTAAATATGGCGGCCTGATGTGGGGCGAACATGGTAAAGGTTACCGAAGCGAATATGGTCCTGAGTTTTTTGGCGAATATTTATTTAATCAGCTGCGCCGTATAAAAGCCACCTTTGACCCAAATAACCGAGTTAACCCCGGTAAAATATGCACTCCAATTGAAAGTGATGACTCACTAGTTAGCGTTGATGATCAAAAACGTTCGTGGTTTGATAAACAAATTTCTATTGATGTTAAAACAAGTTTTAACAACGCAATGACCTGTAACGGAAATGGAATCTGCTTCAATTACGATGAAAACGCACCGATGTGCCCATCCTATAAAGTCACCGGCGATCGTCGTTACTCCCCAAAAGGCCGCGCAACTCTTATGCGTGAGTGGTTACGTCTACAAGAATCAAAAGATGTTAATCTACTCGAGGTTGAAAAAGAATTAAATAATGGTGAAGTAATTACTTGGTGGGAACGGTATCAGCATAGTCGTGATAAAAAAGACGGGATTTACGATTTTTCACACGAAGTTAAAGAGTCGATGGATGAATGTTTGGCCTGCAAGGCATGCACTACCGCATGCCCAATTAAGGTAGATGTTCCAACTTTTCGTTCACGGTTTTTAAATTATTACCATAGTTACTACGCACGACCACTCAAAGATTACTTAGTCGGCAATCTTGAGGCAAGTGCCCCAATAATGGCAAAGTTTTCTGCGGTTATTAACCCTATCGTTAAAACGAAAGTGGTTAGTAAGCTAATAGAAAAAACAGTTGGCTATGTAGATACACCTATTTTAAGTTCGCCATCGCTCACTAAGCAGATAAACAAAACCCAACGATTTGATTTTAATTTGCTAACTTCACTTTCAGAAGAAGAACAAAATGATTATGTACTGATAGTACAAGACCCTTTTACTAGTTTTTATGAAGCCGAATTGGTTGTTAGTTTTATAAAACTCATTACTGCACTTGGTAAAAAACCAATGTTGTTACCTTTTAAGCCAAATGGTAAGCCCCAGCATGTAAAAGGATTTCTAAATGAATTTAAAAGCACAGCAAAAAATGCCGCGGATTTTTTAAATTCACTCAGTGAAATTAACTCACCATTAGTTGGGTTAGATGCATCGCTAGTCATGTGTTATCGAGATGAATACAACTCTATATTAGGTGAAGCCCGTGGTGATTTTAATGTGCAACTTGCACATGAATGGTTACAAACTCAATCATTTGAACAACTAACATGTCAAAGTGAAGAGAACTATACATTGCTAAGCCACTGCACAGAAACTACTGCATTACCAAATGCTGCAAATGTATGGAAAACTATTTTTACTGATGTAGGATTAACACTTAATATTACTTCAACAGGATGTTGTGGAATGGCAGGCACTTATGGTCATGAAGCTCAAAACCAGAAAAACTCTCGTGCACTTTATGAAATGAGTTGGCAAGGTGTCGTTAATCAAAATAAGCCTGAACAACTTTTAGCTACGGGATTTTCATGTCGAAGCCAAGTTAAACGCTATGAAAAGTTTAAGCCTAAACATCCTATTGAGTTACTTGCGGAAAAACTGTAATACTAGCGGGAATTAATTTATATTAAAATGGCGCATTAACTAACCAAAGTTTCTACGCCATTTTTTACGACTCAATAAATTAAAATTAATTTTTACTTTTTATATAGCTGTCTGCTATTGGTTTAGTACTTATTCCATGAATAAAAACACTAAATAAAATAGTAGTCATCGCAATGGTAGCTATTTGATATTTATTTTCAATATTAGAATCGATAACCATTAATGTAAATACAATTGATGCAAGCCCTCGCGGGCCAAACCAAGCAAAAGTAAAACGCGATTTTAAATCGAGCGCTGTAAATTGCAGCGAAAGCATCACTGGAATAATTCTGAATAAAGTAACGCTTAGTAAGGCATAAACAGCAACACTAATATCCATGTTATCTAAAACTAAGTAGCCACATACAAAACCGAATAAACACCAAATTAGTAATGCTACAAATTCAGCTATGTGTTCTGAATCTTCAATTAAACTATGGCGGATTTTTTTTGGTGCATAATAATCAAAAAGTAGTCCACCAACAAATACTGCAATAAATCCACTACCATGAAAGAATTGTGTTACAGAAAATATTACCATTATTAAACCTACTAATAAAAATGGACTACTATTTCTTGCGAAATAATGTCGTGCCAACGCAACTTTTAAAAGTGGAATAAAAACCGCAATAGAGAGTACAGCAACAAAACTCGCAACGCCTAACTCACGTAAAAATACACTCAAAGTACTAAGAGTCGTTATCGAACTTTTTGGATTATTTGCCAGTAATAAAAATACTAAAAATATAGGCACACATAAACCATCGTTCAAACCACTTTCGGTATTAATTCCTTCACGAATTTTTTCAGGCACGGAGCTGCTCTCAAGTAAACCTTTACTTAACGCAGCATCTGTCGGCGTTAATATAATAGCCAATAGTGCAGCCTGAAATAAGCTAAGACTTGAGAAGAAAAAAAGTGCACTAAAAAAACCACATAACAACGTTAAGGGGAGGGCAACAAATAATAATAAGCTTGGATATTGAAAACTATGCTTTAAAACACTTAACTTTGATTTTGCTGCATCAGTAAATAAAAATATACTCAGTGTTAACTCTATCAAAGGTAAGATATGACCCATACTTTTATTAATTGGTTTTATTTCACTGGGTAAAAAATAAGATACTGCAATGCCAGCAGTTACAAAGAACATTGGCCCTGTTACTTCAACTCGCTCAAGCTGACGAATCGATAATGAGTAAATTAAAAAAGCACTCCCGACTATAATAAGAATGAAATAGTCCATTTATAATTTCCTTTTTATACCTGACTTCGCCCGCTCTTTAATATTTGTTTGAATATAAATTTGATCGGTGGTGGCAATTTTTGCATGGCCCAGATCTTCCGATAAATGTTTTAGTGGGCGACTTTGTGCATCATGAGTTGCACCAGTATGGCGAAGCCAATGTGCAGTTGCAGCTTCTAACTGCTCAGCATCATCGCTAAAACCATCGTCTAATAAAGACTTTTTTGCTAAATCAAAGCTTTGTTTCACAAGTCGACGAATTTGTCTGACGGTCATACCCCCTTGTCCACGAACTTTATGTACTAAGGGATGCGGTTCATCAACACGGGGCAGGGCTGGTAAACCACGATACAATCTATAACGTTTTAAATAAGTTAAAAAATCTTCACTTAAGGTGACATCTCGTAATTTATTACCTTTTCCCATAATACGTAAAAACCAAAAGCCATCATTATCTTGCCAAAAATGCGACATAACCGGAGACCATTGAGTACGTTCTGATAATTCAGATATTCTCAGATACAGCCCTTTAAGACAGGCGAGGGTAAATAAGTTTCGCTCTAAATCAGGCTGTTGTTCACATTTATCTCGTGTTACACCAAATACATATTCCCATTGAATATCACTTAGTGTATCTGGTATTTTTATTTGAGATTGTACGACTAAATATGGACTATTTTTTTTCACGACAGGCACAAAGTTAGCAAAGGTTTTTTCTTCTAATATCGCGAATTTATAAAATACATTCAGTGCAGTAAACATAGCAGATAATGTTTGTTGACTAGCAATTGACTCTTTCAGCATAAAAGGCCGCCAGTTTTTATTAAGCCGACGTATCCCTTGTTCATCTTTATACCGCCATTGCACTGAAGTCGATGCCCAATTTTTATCCGGTTCGACCATAAAATCAATATAAGCTTCAATGTCTTCACGTTTTAAACTAAGCACTGATTTTCCAGCAATAAGCCATGACCATAAATAAAAGCGTTCTAATTCATTACGAAAGCGATTAAATGTAGCTTCAGATTTTCTGCCATAAACATATAAAAAACGATATAAAAAAGCCAATTCGGTCTTTGATTCAGCCACAGTCAAGCCAACTTGCTGTATAAAGGTCGCAAGTTCAGGGTACTCTGATTGTAAAGTATCATCTTCTAGATGAGCAATTTGATACCGCAATTGTTTGATTGTATCGACTAGAGCAATAAGCATACTATTTAAAGTCTACTAAAATAAGATAGTTACAGCCTACCTTTAAAGTCCGATACTGTCTAGTATTGGACTTAAAGTGGTTTATTTAAGTAATCTCCAGTTAGCTTACTACTTTACTGTCGTTCTAAGGAAAGCAACATGAAGAAATTTTTAGTTTTAAGTTTAGTTACTCTTACGTTTATTTTATCAGGCTGCGCCACAACTGGAAGCGCTCCGCCTAATGAAAAACGTAATTTAGTACAAAGTATGCGTGCTAATACATTAACTCAATTGTATCAGCAAAAACCTGATGTTAAACAACAAATTGCCAGTTCCGCAGGTTATGCAGTATTTGATAATGCTAATGTAAATGTTGTTTTAGCCAGTTTTGGTGGAGGTTACGGAGTAGTTAAAAACAACCTTACTGGTAAATCAACCTATATGAATATGGGCGAAGCCGGTTTAGGCGTAGGTTTAGGTGTAAAAGACTTTAACGTCGTTATGGTCTTTCATAATCAATCCGCACTTAACCGCTTTGTTGAACATGGCTGGGCATTTGGTGCAAACGCCGATGCCGCAGCTAAGTATGAAGATACCGGTGGTGCACTGGTGGCCGAAGCAATTGCCGATCAAGTTACTGTTTATTCCTTAACCGAAAATGGCCTTGCTCTGCAAGCAGTATTAAAAGGCACGAAATTTTGGATAGATTCTGAGCTAAATCGTTAAAAAAACTTTTAACAGTGGGCTGTAGTTAACGTAATTACGCCCACTTTTAATTAACTTGCCCAATTTAACATAACGTAATTTATGGGTTATTGTAACTGTAGTAACTTTAACATAAATCCATTTAGCTAAACTCACTATACGGAAATTATGATGTCTTATAACTTAAGTTACTTTTCTACTGTATATTGAACTACTTTGTTTCGGCCTGATTCTTTAGCTAAATATAACCCTTTATCAGCATGAGAAAGAACCGCATCGATGCTTTCACCCGGTTGAACTTTAGCAAAACCAATTGATGTAGTTACTTGACCGTAAATGTCTGTGTACCCAGGAGTTTTGGTGAGCTCAACAGCAGCTCTGATCTTTTCAGCTACTAACTGTGCACCTTGTTGACCTGTATTAGGTAATATTGCAGAAAACTCTTCACCACCTAATCTACAAACTGAATCCGTTTTTCTAACATTAACTTTTAATGTTGTCGCTATGGCTATTAATACTTTATCACCAATACTATGACCCGCTTGATCATTAACCGATTTAAAATGATCAATATCAAGCATTAGTAAGTAAGTTTCCGTATTTTTTCTGTCACTTCGCGCAAGCTCGCTTTGTGCTAGGTCGATAAAGTGACGCCGATTTATTAAACCTGTTAAGCTATCGTGCGTAGCTGCCTTGAATAAGGCTAACTCAGCCGTTCTTCGTTTTTCGTCAATTTTTTCTTGGATAATTACACTTGATATGATCAAAATAATTATAAACCACGATATAAAAACGACATACAATCCAAATAAGTCTTCTAACTTTACTGAAACCAGTGATTGAACGAATAAATAGCCGATAGTAATTGGCACAAAATAACCGATTACTACTTGAAAACGTGCTATTCTACCGCCAATATAAGGTTAAAGCAAAGCATGAACAGCACCGTATTTTGCATGAATGAATAACACGCTAATACCTAAAAATATTCCATATGTGGTTGTCAAAATGGACATTTGTCCAAAAAACTTATCAATTCCATAGGCATAGCCAATAATAGAAAGCATAGGTACTGCAAGTCCTATAAATGCAAAAAATTGAGCTATCATTACTTTATTTAAGTTACCGAACAATAAAGCAGACGATAAACATATCATCATAACCGCTGTATTTTCCCCCATTGAGTTTGACATACCCGCTTCAAGTTCTGAATTTATTGTTTCAGCAAAAGGTGTTATATATATCGCAAGATTACTATTTAACGTGATATCACTCAGCACAATGAGCGAAGTCAATAAGGCGGTTATAGCTAATATAGGATTTAATATTGTGAAGTTTTTTTATGCTCTAAAAATACACTAAAACCAATAAATATAATTATTAGTCCAGTTAACGGGTGTGTTGCAGAGCCGCCAGCTATTGGGCGATACAGTTGAGGTGCTGAAAATACATATCCCGAAATAGATAACAAAGATAATAAAATACAACCCAGTGCCAGCGCCTTAGCTAAGATTTCTACATATCGTGTTCGTTTTTCATAAGATATATTTTGCTTTTTATTATCAAGAGGATCTAAGGTACTAAAAGCCATAACGCTGCTTTATCTTTATTTATAATTAATGATTTCTATCTTAGTGGATACAGAAAAATAATCAATTATATCTGAAGGTTCTACTACTGAGACCCTAAAGTACAATTAAATTTATATCATGTCTTATTCTATGGTCAAAGACATCAGCTAATTTTTCGGTTTCGTTAAATACTTTGCGCCAGTACTTAATGCGAGTGTCGACATCAAGGTCTGTAAAGTCGGTTCTATCTGGGATTTTTCCATAAGGTAACCCAGCTATAAACTGTTTTGATGGGGTGATCATAACCACATTATCGTAATTATGTGGTGCAACTTTTCGTTTAAGATTTTTATCAAACCACCCTGCCTTAGGTTCACTATTAAAATGCGGATATAAAATAAGGCCTGGGTTCTTAATTTTAAAATCAAAGTGGTAATCAACAATCCCCCCATCGCGGTACATTCCTCGTGGTGATCCGATTATGTTTTTTATACCTTGCATGACAAGTGGTATTGAACCCGATGCTAATAATGCATCTTTCAAGTTACCAGTTGTTAAATCAAGCTGTGTAGTTTTAAATTTGTAACTATCTTCAAGTTTAAAATTGCTATTGGGTGCTTGATATATAAAGCGCTCATATTGCTTAGTTAAAAAACGGCGGTTTATTCGGTTACCTAAATAGCTTTTTGTTAAGCCTAATAACTGTAACGCTTTACGTTCACTTGCAACCAAACCATTTGATTTAGCTACAATAAAATGAGATTTAAACACCGGATTATTAATAATTTCATAAACGCCATTATTACCAAAAACATCTTCAAGTAAGATGCGCGCTTTTAGAGTGATTTCTTCTGGGGTTGGCTTATTACTTGAATATTGGGTTTCACTGTATGATTTTGCTAAACGCTCTATGGCTGCAACAGGATCATTTTGTGAAAAGCAGGCCGCTCGAAATGCTCCCGCACTTGAACCAATTAAGTTTAATTGCGCAGCTCTATTTTTAAAGAATTCACCAAATATATATTTGTCTAAACCAAATAAAGTAAACCACTTAGGCCCCCCTGAAGCTCCTAAAAAGGAAGTAAATAACTCAGGCTTTAAGCCATGTTCGTTTATTCTTTTTGCTGCAGTTTTACCTGCATATATTTCAATCATTAAAATACTTAATCGGTTTTGATTGTTTAAATTACATATTTATTTTCGTTTTATAAATAATAGTATGCAATTGATACCAAGTGCTTTTACGTTACTGTATTGAAGTTACCCATCTAAACTTTAGGATGATAAATAAGAACGCCCTGCTTGTAAGCCTAACTTGTGATCAAACCGTAAGTCATTATTTGAGCTACCAAGCAACTTACTGTGTAGCTTTTCGCTTGCAAATATTTGCTTTATTTCCACATTTTCAGGCGGGTTTGCAATAAACTCAAGCTCTTCTAAATAAGCTTGCTCATGCTGTAATAAGTAATCAAGTGTTTTCGGACAATAACCGGATGCACAGGCGAAAGATCTTAGCTTCTGTCCCCATACTGATTGCGCTTGATAATCAGCATCAACCGTTCTAATAACCACAATTTTACGCGCGCCTCTATTATAAGCTTCGCGTATAGGCAAAGGCGCTGCCAGCCCTCCATCTACATAAAAGTCTTCTTCTGTTTTATTTTTTGGTACTGTGACGGGCTGCACTTCATTTGTGGTACCTTCATTCAATAAAGGCGTTAACTTTACGCCTTGTTTATACAAAAATGGTAATGCACTTGATGCCTTTAATAGCTCAAGCCATTGCTGCCTTTCACCTGTGGGGGTTAAAAAATAAGGTTGTCTGTCTCTTGAGTTGGTGGCAGTAATTAATAGCTCTCGATTTCCTAAACTGCTTTTTGCTGTTTTAAAATCTAAAGCGCGTTTTACTTCTGTTGTTTTGTCAAAGTACCAGTCTAAGTCAACTATGTGTTTACCGACTAAACCACGGCCTAACTGAAAAAAACGCTTATTACGAGACAAGCCTCTAATCAAACGCTTTGCATAACCTTTCTGTCTTGCTAAATAACTTGTTAAATTTTGAGAGCCTGCAGATGTACCAATGAATAAATCAAACGGATCATACTCTTGATCCAACCATGCATCTAGTACGCCGGCTGTAAATATACCTCGCTGCCCACCACCTTCAGCAACCAGTGCAACCTTTGACGGTGCAGTTTGATTATCTATACTTGCTGTTGAAATGTTTAGCGATCCCACAGTGTACCTACCTCTTGTTTAATACTACTTAAGTTAATGACCATAGTATAAAAAAGAAAATTAACGTTTTAAAATTGATTAATTAAGTTAGTTCGATTCAAAAAAATGAACGTTAGTGAACTTGAAATTCAAAATCAATAAACATCACTTTTTATTATGTTGTACATAATAACAAGCGATGTGTGTACAAAGGCTTAATCGTAAGTGTTAACTTTTTAACGCTGTTAAAATTTCTAAAGCACGGAGGCGATCCTCATTTTTATAAAGATCGTTGGTAAAAATAAACTCATCAACACCCAATTCTTTCACTATCATTGCAAGTTTATGTTTAATAGTTGCTGGGCCTCCAACTACGGATAACCCTAGAAAATTTTCGACCTGGGCTTTTTCTTGTTCAGTCCACAAGCCATCCATAGTTTTAACCGGGGACTTTAACCACAAAGCGCTGCCACGGAGTAACGCAAGGATACGTTGTTTAGAGGTCGTCGATAAATACTGAGCATGCTCATCAGTGTCAGCAGCTACAACCGGTAAACCTAGCATTACGTATGGTTTTTCTAATACTGCTGATGGTTTAAATTCCCGGCGATATAACGCAATTGCATCGTATACAAAACGCGGAGCAAAGTGCCCTGCAAACGCATAAGGCAGGCCTTTTTTAGCAGCCAGTTGCGCACTATATAAGCTTGAGCCTAATAACCAAATGGGGACATTAGTGTTCTCACCTGGAATCGCGCGCACAGAGTAGCTACCATCATAAGGCCCTAGTAAATTTTGTAATTCAGTGACTTCTTCAGCGAAGTTTTCTGCTCGGCGTTCATCGCGCCTTAGCGCGCGACTAGTAATATGGTCACTGCCGGGCGCACGACCTAAGCCTAAATCTATTCGTCCTGGATATAAGCTTTCAAGTGTACCAAATTGTTCAGCAACAATAAGCGGTGTGTGGTTAGGCAACATTACACCACCCGCACCAACACGTATTTTTTGCGTTTGTTCTGCAATATGTCCTATTAATACTGATGTTGCAGCACATACAATACCTGGCATATTATGATGCTCAGCCATCCAAAAACGATTAAAACCTAGTTCGTCAGCCTTTTGTGCATAAGCGACACTGTTTTCTAAGGTATATGAAACGCTTTGATGCTCTTTCATTGGAGTGAGTTCTAGTAATGAAAAAGGTACATTATTTAATGATCCCATGCTAACCACCTTATTTCCCAAAACTATATAGTGGGCGCAAAACTCTATTTTTCAAATGCAAATTATGTACTTTGTTGTTTTTCCACATTGAGTACATCAAAGAATTAATATCGCGCTTGTAATATGCTGAACAAACAATAACTGATCAGGTACATTAATAATTACATGGAAATTTGTACTTTGTACTAACTTTTGCAAATAACCATTAATCGTGTTGAACGATTAAATCATCTATTGGCAAATAGTCACTCTGTACGTAACACTTTTAGGCCCTGATTATGAATATTTGTCATCAGGTTTTATCTGTTTACCCCTAATGGTAGCAATACACAAAATCAGGGGTAACAAGCCTATTACTCAAGGCTAAACTCGCAGTGAATATTAGTGTTTTCGACGCTATATTCTAGAGTGCTTGCTGATAAAAAGCGTAGGGTTTTACTAGTGTCTAGATTATCGCTTTGGTTATCACAGCGAGTTTGACGTAGCGACATAGTTATACTCTCAGTAGTGAACTTAAACTTAGTAGTTACTAAACAAAAATTACTTACTTTGTTAGTTTGCGTACCATTATGTAAGCCACTGAACACGATTTCATCACCAAGCTTAAAGCCAAGATTAGGGTTGCTTTTATCAAGCCAAGTAAGCTGCCCAGAAGCGCAGGTGTCACTATTACCTGATTGCAGCCCATAACTACCTACTTTACTACTTAGCAGTGGAATAAACTGACTTTTATTACTGGGCAAGGGCGATTTTGCTGCAACAAAAGTACTCGTAAATAGCAAAGTTACCAGTAACATAGACAAATAACGCATTAAATACCTAACTTTTATTTAATTATGATACCAGCATAGCATAACCAGTACCGTTGATGGCTATAAGCCCTTTTTACTGCCAATACTTGGCAAAAAGGTTCGGGTAGCTTTGCTTCAAGAACTTAGGTTTATCTTTAAAACGTTTACCTTTGGGTTCTTCAAGGCCTGAGGGTACAAACGGAAGTTCATCTTCATTACGTTCTTCATACAGCAAACCAGCAATTAAATCGTACTCGTCTAAGTATGGGTAAGGTTGTTCGTTTAAATGATAAACAGGTATACAATTAGCTAATGAATCAGGATTTTCAAGCGCGGCTGTAAAAGCGGCTTCGCCGCGCGAAATTAACCAGCAGCGAAACTCAGAGAAACCATAGTCGTCGTTACAGCCAGCCATAACAAATGCCGCACCAAATAAATCCCACGTGTAGCTTTGGCGCATACAGATACTAAACTGTTTATCAAACTCAATTAGTTCGTCATCACTTAGCTCTTTTAATAAATTTTTTAAACGTGTGCTAACTGACTCTGGCTCAGCAGTTTTATCATCAACCGTAACTAGTTGCCAAAAATCATTTGCTGTTAGTACACTCACGACAAGATCTCTTTTACACGCCCTACTTGGCCGTCTTCTAAGCGCACTTTTATACCATGTGGGTGGTTAGGTGATTTTGTTAAAAGTCGTTCAACAATACCATTTGTTAATGTGCCGCTGCGTTGGTCTTGTTTTAAAACGATGTTTACTTCTGTACCGGAGGAAATTTGTGAACGAGTAGGAACAGCCATAATGTATCTCTTTTACTATTTTTTTCGATTATAGCCGTATGTATCAGTTATACCAACCTAAAGCAGATTGTTGAGGTTATTATTTATAGATGATGTAATTATTAAAAAATTACTCGACTAAAAATGCAATAGCTTGAAAGGACAAGTTGATTGACCCTAACTCTGTATTAATGATTTGCTCAATATTTATTAGTTGATTATTTTGCTTAGCATCATTGAGCGTTGACTCATTAGCAAAATAGCAGCTAACCTTAAGCGTCTTATTAGGTTTTTGTAAATCAACATGATGAGTTAGCCAAACAAAACCCGGCACGTCATCTTTCGTTTTTTCACAGGCAAGAGTTAATACACGGCGAATAGCTTTATCTAGGTTTTTTTCCGTTTTAGTCATTTTTACTGACCTGCTGCTCCGTTTGTTGCTTTTTAAACTCATCATAACTGCCTTCTTGGCGCTTTATACACTCATGGTATTCTTTATCTGCCATATTATTACATTCACCTAAGCGATCAGATTGAATTTCATAATAACGTGCGTCAGAGCTACAAGCACTTAGTACCAACCCACTACATAAAATAAAGCCAAGTTTTAGCCTATTAAAAAACATTAACAATCCTCACTTTTTTAACCGAAAAACCATTCATCCGGCTTGTTTTTACTGTATATTGCACCCGTTTTGTATTAATAAATCCAAAGGGTTGATTATGATGTTGTCGCAGTTACACGAACTATTCCAGCGTATCGATAAAAGTAAAATATTTCAATCATTTGTTATTGCCGTCATTGTTATTTCTGCGCTGACAGTGGGTGCACATACATACGCTCTTCATCCAACCGCTGGGCTTGCCTTACACTGGATGGATATAGGCATTACGGTATTTTTCTTAATTGAACTGATTATTCGTTATATTGCCAGCAAAGGTATTAAAGATTTTTTTAGCAAAGGCTGGAATATCTTTGACTTTATTATTGTTGTTGGCAGCTTATACCCTGCAGCCGGCTCAACTATTCTTATAGCCCGTTTGCTGCGAATTTTCCGTGTATTACGATTAGTATCTATGATCCCAGAATTACGCTTACTGGTAAACTCATTAATTAAAGCTATTCCTCAAATGGGTTATATTGCGCTATTAATGTTTGTTATCTTTTACATTTACGCGGCTATGGGCAGTATGTTGTTTGCTGAAATAAATCCATTCCTATGGGGGGATGTATCAATTTCAATGCTCACGCTATTTAGGGTAGCAACTTTTGAGGATTGGACAGATGTAATGTATGAAACCATGGCTGTCTATAAGCTTAGCTGGATCTACTACATTACATTTATCTTCTTAACCGCCTTTGTATTTTTAAATATGATGGTTGGTGCAATACTCGAGGTGATGTCAGAAGAACATCGCAGTGCTCGTGAAGAAAAAACGAACAGTGACTCCCGTCCTGCTACACAAGGACAAGTCAACGAATTAAAAAGCCAACTCAATGATTTAAAAACATTACTAGAAGAAAAAAAAGAAAAATAAATCAAGGTAAGGCGAGTCACATCGCCTTACCTAAAAGGTCTAAACATTGCCCTAATAGTAACTTTATAGCAACGAAGACAAGTTACAACTGGTTTAAATGTCAGATACTTAAGTCTTCCTATTAACAAATAGCAATTAAAATAAGCAATATTACATTTAATCAATACAGAGCAAGCCACAAGCAACAGCAATATGATTATCAGATAGATCGATGCAACAAAGCGCTTTATAATCAAGAAAATTAATGACTAACTTAATCGCATATCCTTCATTGAACATTCGAGATACCGGAATATGAAAGTTTTAGATTAAAATTAGCGCTATGCAAGGCGCGTTCTTAACATTCAAGCATAAAAAAGGGCTGATAATTTATCAGCCCTAAAGAAAATTAATTAAACCCGTAATATTATTTATCGTCAACAATAATACGTAGCATACGACGTAATGGCTCAGCAGCGCCCCAAAGTAGTTGGTCGCCAACTGTAAAGGCGCTAATGTATTCAGGGCCCATTGCCAATTTGCGAATACGGCCAACAGGAATACTTAATGTACCGGTCACTTTTACAGGGCTTAAATCTGTCGATGTAATATCACGTTCATTAGGAATGACTTTCACCCACTCATTATGCGAAGCTAAAATTTCTTCAACCTTTGCAACGCTAATATCTTTACGTAACTTGATGGTCATCGCTTGTGAGTGACAACGCATTGCGCCAATGCGCACGCATAAGCCATCAATCGGAACTGGTTGCTTAGATGAGCCTAAAATTTTGTTTGCTTCAACTTGTGCTTTCCACTCTTCTTTAGATTGACCATTTGGCATTGGTATGTCAATCCAAGGAATAAGGCTACCTGCAATCGGCACACCGAATTGATCTTGTGGTAAATCGCTTGAGGCAATTTTTTCAGTCACTAGCTTATCTATTTCTAAAATAGCCGCTTGTGGGTCGGCCAGTTTATCTGCAACACTGCTATGAATAGCGCCCATTTGAGTAATTAACTCTTTCATATTACGCGCACCAGAACCCGAAGCTGCTTGATATGTCGTTGGGCTTACCCATTCAATCAAGTCCTGTTCAAATAAACCACCAAGTGCAAGTAACATCAATGAAACAGTGCAGTTACCACCCACATAGGTTTTAACCCCTTGTGCTAGACCTTGTTCGATAACGTCTTTATTAACCGGATCAAGTACAATAATACTGTCATCAGCCATGCGCAGTGCTGATGCGGCATCAATCCAATACCCCTGCCAACCTGCTTCACGTAGCTGCGGATAAACTGCATTAGTATAATCGCCGCCTTGGCAAGTGATAATAATATCCATTTGTGCAAGAGATTCAAAATCCATTGCATCGAGTAATGGTTTTGCAGGGCCAGCTAAATCAGGACCAAGTTGGCCGGTTTGAGAGGTGGTAAAAAAAGTGGTGTCGATATGTGCAAAATCATTTTCTTGTTGCATACGTTCTAATAATACTGAGCCAACCATGCCCCGCCATCCGACTAATCCTACTTTTTTCATTGTTTGTTCCACTATTTGAGTCATAAAAAATACCTAATTCATTAAAAATTAAAATTCATTGCGTGAGATTTAATTTTTAGTCATGCTAACTTAGCATCCAAGGCGCAGCAAAACTAGACAATAAAAGCTAACTTAAAATTATTTCATATTCTTTTATAAGCAAAAAAAACCCTACACAATGGTAGGGCAATAATTTGAGTTTATTTTAATCGTCTTGAAGCGTGTAATTACATTAAAACTGATATTTATACTCAACAGAAACTTCAGTGCCCTTCTCGCTTGAACGCGTGAGAACATCACCTGATTCTATTTTAGATTCTTGTCCTAGCAAGTTAAGTACTTTTAATTTAATACTAGAATTAAAATCTGGATAATAAGTATAGTTAAAATCGAGTGAGTGGAAAGGTTGTTCCATCCAATCTTTTTGTCCTTCGATACCAGGTATAATTATGCGCTCACCAAATACGTTATAAATAAGCGTTGTAGAATGTTGGCCGCTTGGCGCATCATAACCGACTTGCATATTAACAACATACTCTGAGTGACCAGTCATTCGCCGTGAAGTATTAGTAACAGCGGTTGATACACCTGTTTGTTCAACAACGGATTGTCGATCAAGGTTTATTTCCGAATCACTTAATGTCACATTACCCGTCATAAATATATCTTGCCAAAAGCCACCTAAAAAAGCGAAATCTTTCAAGTATTCAAATTCAATACCTGCAACATAACCATCTTCAGCATTTGCGATACGAATCAATGGCGGGCCATCTTGCGCTGGTGATTGCACTGATTCAATTGGGTCCGTCATGTCTTTGTAGAATAAACCAATTGAGAAGTTTTCACCTGTATCGTAGTAGTTTTCCCAACGGAAGTCATAGTTTTTGATTTGCGTTGTACGTAGCCCAGGTGTCCCCCCAACAGGATATTCTGTTAATGGATCAATATAAGTTGAGTCTGAAATTTCACGTAAATCAGGTCGAACTACGGTTTCACCATAACTTAAACGCCATTGTGTTTGATCGTTTTGAACATAGGTTAATGCAAGTGCACCATATATATCATCTTCTTGAAAAGCCAGTTCATCTAATGAATCATAACCAACCGAACTTGCCAGCCCACCGGTGAATGGATCAAGAGGTACTGACACTTGCTTGAAGTCTTCCCAACGTAAGCCACCAGTTACACGCCATTTATTAGCAAAAAATAAATCTGCTTCAAAATAATATGCATCGACTTTCTGAGCTGAGCGATAATCATCACCATCAACTGTTGTATCGTTTAAAATAGGTGTACTATTTAAACCTGCGCTAGTAACAACGTCATCAGACAAGACTTCATTGAGTTGATCACCAGCAAAATCAACATCATTAAATGCTCGGGTGTTGATATCAAAACGACGGTTAGAGGCTGAACGATCCTTTGAAATAAAATCAGCTCCTGATTTTAATTCAATATCGATACCTTCAAGCATGATAGGTAACGTAAAATTAAATCCGTAGTTTTCAACTTCATCATCAAGGTTTTGAAATGTGTAGCGTGCTGCAGTCGTGGCATTGGTTAATACACTTTCATTTGGTACATCATAAATACCATTTAGGTCTGAATCGGTAACAATAAAACGAGTTTCGATATTTCCAGGTGCGTAACGATTAGAACGCCCGTTTGAATATTTCCAATCAAAACCCGCATAATTTAACCAGTCAAAAGTATGCATACCTTTAATTTGATTAACTATTAATTCTCGTTCTTCGTAACGTACATCGTAAGAACGAACGCGTTTGTCGTCAGATTGGTTATTGTTTTGATCAAAACCTAGGCGATCACTAATTTTATCTTCAGTATCTCGTAAAATCATACTCGTAAAATCAATTTTGTGTGCGTTATCGTACTCAACACCAAAATTTATCATTGCCGACGTTTTTACGTTATGTTGTGTACTTAAAATTTCATCATAACCACGTACTACATTCATTGAAGTATCTGTAATACTAAAGTCTTCACCTTGATACTCTTCAGTTACTAGGTATTTGCTATCATAGCTCAATGCAGATAAGAAACCGTAGCGCCATTTACCGCTCTCGTAGCTATTACCTAAAGTTGCAGTAAATTTTGTATTTGGACCCACCCGAGTTGCTTCCGGATCATAGTCACGGTTCAAATCCAGTGCTAATTCACGGCTTTGCTCTGCACTTAAATCATCAAGTGATTGACCTGAATTATATACATCCATGATCGACTGTGGCATTGCACGTGTACCATCATCTGAACCATACCAGTCATCAGAACCGCCATTGTACTTGATACCATCATCGAAATTATTGGTATTAGTTCCAATTTGTCCTGATACATCAAATACAAATTCAGAAGGAATAGTTTTTAAGCGAATATCAACATTACCACCACCAAATGAAGCAGGCATAGATGGGGAGTATGACTTTTGCACTGACAAGCTTTCAATAATACTTGATGGAAACAAATCAAGCGGTAATACTGAACGCGTTGGATCAGGACTTGGAACTGCAGCACTGTTTAATTGAGTGCTTGAGTAACGCTCACCTAAACCACGTACATAAATAAATTTACCATCTACAAGGGTTAAGCCTGTCACACGACGAAGTGCCGATGCTGCATCACTGTCACCACTACGTGAAATTTGCTCAGCCCCCATAATATCAGCAACAAACGCTTGCTGCTTACGCTCTTCAAGTACCGCTGTTGCAGTTCCTTTTAATCGGCTTGCGCTTACGACAACTTCTTCAAGAACGGCATCCTCTTGAGCTTGTGCTTCTTCTTGTGCATTCGCCGTTAAGCTAAATAATATAGCAGCACTTAAGGTAGTTAAGCTAAACTGTTTTGAATATTTTTTCATGTTTACCTCTATCTGAAATACGTTACAGAAAGTTATAAAAAGGCGCTAAGTGATCATCACTTAGCGCCTAGCTTACTGTGTTATTCCAGGCCTACAGTCCAACCAGAAGTCCAATCGCTATCTTGTGAAACCGCACCAATGTGCGATGTAACATCAAAGAAACTATTTTCTGCACTTACATCAGTAGGTACCGTTGTATCAATTGTGTAAATACCATTAACAACTTCACCCGTCGCTACGATGTTACCCAATGTCGCTTCCCACCAGTTCGCAACATCAAATGTAACGCCGCTTGGGTCTTTGAAGTTTTCAGAGCAGTAAATAACTGAAGATTGAATTAACAATGTACCGTCTTGTGCATTATTAACCGTTTCACTTGCTCCTTCACCCCCTTCAAGCTCTAAACATTCCCCCATGCCATCAGGGCCAGTGATAACTGCGTTATAGATTTGCGCGCCAGTACCTTCACGGAAGTACATACCTTCGCTTGAATCTTCGCCTACGAATGTATTACCGATGATAGTCATATTCGCAATCATTGGATTCGATTTAGGCATTGCAGCCGGATTAGAACCATCGTTATCGGCTTCGATACCACGGTTAGCATCTGAGTTATCTGCGGCTTGTTTGATGAGTACATGCTGTAATTTACCTTGGAAACCGTGATCCCAGTCAACACTGTCATCTTGAATTCCAGTTAGCACTAGGTATTTAGCTTCAACATTACCACCAAAGAATTCAACACCATCATCTGCATTTTGGTGAACTTGAACATATTCAACCGTCGTACCAGAACCAACACCACCAAACGTAATACCGTTTAATTCGTTGTCAGGTGCGATTTCAAAACCACCGTTCATTACACGTACATAGCGTAATGTACCTGAATTTTCTTCTGTGTCTGTACCACCATAAACAGCGCCATCTTCTGCACCTTCAACTTGAAGCGAGCAATCGCCTTCTGCAGGGCATTTGTTTGATGGTGCATTACCAAGAAGAATTAAACCACCCCACTGACCCGCGGATGCGACTTGACCAGCAACATCTTGGCTTGATGTGAATGAAATTGGATCTTGAGCAGTACCGTCAGCGTCAATCTTAGACCCACGGCTAATTACAAGATAATCATTACCTGTGCGTCCATATACAGTAACGCCTGGTTCAACACTTAATGTTGCAGAGCTTTCGTTATCACCTCCTACAAATACCGCACCGCTTAGTGCATACAAGTTGCTCGCGGTTAAAGTAAGGTCACTCGATACTACACCAGAGATTTCACATGTTGTTGTGCTACCATCAGCAGGCGCGATTGAAGATGTTCCAGTAGGGCAACCAGCCACTTCAACAGGTGCCGATACTTCGCCGCCACCAAAACCAAATGCCCAGCCTTCACGCCAATCATCGGTGTCATTAAGTGCACCAACAAAGTCAACCGTATCAAAAAAAGCATTAACCGTATTTGCAACATCTTGGCCTGCACCTAATAGTGGAGAACCAGCAACTGGTTGACCGTTGGCACCTAACATTGGCTTGTCATCAATTACGTTGTTTTGTTGGTCTGAAAACCAAGTCATAAGGTCAAGTAATGAGTTACCAGAACTATCAACTGGATCTTTAAAGTTTTCACCATTAGTACAAGACATGTATGTGTTTTGCATTAAGATAGTACCGTCGTTTGCATTGGCAACAGTTACGCTAGCACCATCGTCAGCACCTTCAATCTCTAAACACTCACCCATCTCACTTGTACCTGTGATGATTGAGTTATATAGGTGTAAGCCTGTGCCTTCACGTAAGTAAATACCTTCAGCTGAATCTTCACCCTCAAAGTTATTACCGATAGTTGTTAAGTTAGAAATGATAGGTAATGATTTTGGTTCTGCACTTGGGTTTGAACCATCGTTATCAGCTTCGATACCGCGGTTAGCATCTGTTGAATCGGCATCTTGCTCAATATATACATATTGCATTTTACCTTGGTAGCCATGATCCCAGTCAACGCTGTCGTCATCAATGCTTGTTAATACTAGGTGTTTAGCGTTTACCGCTCCACCAAAAAATTCCACACCATCGTCTGAATTATTGTGTACTTGTACGTATTCAACCGTTGTGCCAGAACCAACTGCACCAAATGTAATACCGTTTAATTCGTTATCTGGTGCAACTTCAAAACCCGCATTTTTAACAACTACATATTTTAAAGTACCTGAATTATCTTCATTATCAATACCACCATAAAAACCTTCTTCAACGCCTTCAACCTGAAGTGAACAATCACCTTCTGCCGGGCATTTATTTGAAATACCATTACCTAAAAGTACCAACCCCCCCCACTGACCTGCACCAGTATCTTCACCAAGCACATCTTGCTTAGAAGTCAAAATAATTGGGTCAGTTTCAGTACCTGAAGCTTCAATTTTTGAATCTCGGCTTACAACCATGTAATCAGATCCACTTGCACCAAAAATAACCGCACCTGGCTCAACAGCTAATGTTGCACTATTTTCTTTATCGCCACCGACAAAAACAGCACCATCTAACGCCCAAAAAGCATCGGTTGATAAAGTAGTATCTTCTGATATTTCGCCAGATAACACCTGAACAGTTACATCACGTCCTAGTGCTGCTGAAATTTCCGTTGATAAACTTTGACTATATTCACCTGGAAGGTCTTCAGTAACGGGGGGTGTAGTTGGGTCTGTAGGATCGGTAGGATTTTCTACTGTCTCATCAACATTAATATTAATATCACCGCCGCCACAGCCAGCTAAAGTTATTGCAGTTGCCACAAGGCTGACCTTGAATAAGTCAGAAATTTTCATTGTTCGCTCCATTAAGGTTTTAGATATTTAATTATTTTGGTAATACATAAACTCAAGTCACTTTAAAAAACTAATTAATGAACTATTCAAATTGTTTAATGTCACTTGAGTTCGATTGCGTCCACAATACGGAAGCTACATGACAGAAAGATTACATTTTCATAAACTAAAAATGACAATAAAAAACACTAAATTACAATGACTTAACTTGTTTTAAATAT